>JADZCL010000193.1 GCA_020851615.1 Rubrivivax sp. | reverse complement strand
TGGTCGGCGTGTCGTGCGCGCTGCAGGTGGCGGGCGGCTGGCGGCGTCTCCTTGTCGCGCTGGGATTTCCGCTTTCGGGCCTGGCGCTGGGTGCCAGCGTACCGGCCTGGGGTTGGATCCTCGCGGTGCTGCCTCTTGGACTGCTCTATCCGCTGCGGGCCTGGGCGGATGCGCCGCTCTTCCCGACCCCGCGCGCGGCGCTGGACGCTCTGGCGCAGGCCCTGCCGCTGCCTGCGGACGCCGCGGTGCTCGATGCCGGCTGCGGGCTGGGTGACGGGCTGCGGGCGCTGCGCCGTGCCTGGCCGCAGGCGCGCCTGCATGGCGTCGAGTGGAGCCTGCCAGCCAGTGCCATATCCCGTTGGCGCTGTGGCTTTGCGCGGGTGTGCCGGGGTGACATGTGGGCACGGTCATGGTCGGCGTTTGACGCCGTCTACCTCTTCCAGCGCCCGGAGAGCATGGCGCGCGCCTGGGTCAAGGCGACTGCCGACCTGCGTGCCGGGGCGTGGCTGCTGAGCCTGGAGTTCCCTGTTCCCGGGGTGGCGCCGACCTTGCAGCTGCCGGCGGGGGCGCGGCGCGTGCTTTGGTGCTACCGGATGCCTGGGTCAGCCTCAACGTTGGCGGCCAAGTGCCGATAGTGCGGCATGTCAACGGCCGTGCCGCCGCGCACGGGCCACCCAAACCCTGAAGCCACGCCATGTTCGTCATCATCGGATGGGTTGTCGTCCTGGGCTGCGTGTTCGGCGTCTTCGCCGCGCACGGCGGAAACCTCGGGGTGATCCTGCACGCCTTGCCTTCTGAGATGGCGACGATCGGCGGCGCCACGCTGGGCGCCTTCCTGGTCAACAACCAGATGCCTGTCGTGAAGGCGACCATCAGCGGCGCGCTCAGCTGCTTCAAGGGCAGCAAGTACACCAAGGCGCGCTACATGGAGCTGCTGGCGCTGCTCTACGACATCCTGCAGAAGGCCCGCAAGGAAGGCCTGATGTCGATCGAGAAGGACGTCGAGGAGCCGCACGCGAGCCCGCTGTTCCAGAAGTACCCGGCTGTCGGCAGTGACCACCACGTGACCGAGTTCATCACCGACTACCTGCGCATGATGGTCTCGGGCAACCTCAACGCCCACGAGATCGAGTCGCTGATGGACAGCGAGATCGAGACCCACCACCACGAGGCGCACGCGCCGGTGGCCGCGATCCAGCGTGTGGCCGGTGGGCTGCCGGCCTTTGGCATCGTGGCCGCGGTGCTGGGCGTGGTCAACACCATGGGCTCGGTGGGCCAGCCGCCGGCGGTGCTGGGCGGGATGATCGGCTCGGCGCTGGTCGGAACCTTCCTGGGCATCCTGCTGGCCTACGCCTTTGCCGAGCCGGTGGCCGGCTTGCTTGAGCAGAAGGTCGAGGAAAGCGGCAAGGAGCTGCAGTGCATCAAGACCACGCTGCTGGCCAGCATGCAGGGCTACGCCCCGCAGGTGGCCATCGAGTTCGGCCGCAAGGTGCTGACCTCGGGCACGCGGCCGACCTTCGTCGAACTCGAAGCACACGTGAAGAAGAAGTGAGCGGAGCGCCCCATGGCCGGTGACGCCAAGAAACTGCAGCCGATCATCATCAAGCGCGTCAAGAAGGGCGGGCACGCCGCGCACGGCGGCGCGTGGAAGATCGCCTACGCCGACTTCGTGACGGCGATGATGGCCTTCTTCCTGCTGATGTGGCTGCTGGGCAGCACCACCGAGGGCGACAAGAAGGGCATTGCCGACTATTTCGCCAGCCCGCTCAAGGTCTCGCTGCTGGGTGGCGGCGCGGGATCGGGGGATTCCTCACACGTGGTGCAGGGCGGCGGCCAGGATCTCTCCCGCGCCAGTGGCCAGGTCAAGGCCGGTGACGTGCAGGCCCAGCGCAAGACGATCAACCTGCAGGCACTCAAGGCCGAGCAGATCCGTGCTGAACATGCGGCGCTGGAGGCGCTGAAGGAGCGCATCAAGGGCAAGATCGCCGCCAACGAACTGCTGGCCGCGATGCAGGGGCAGATCCGCCTCGAGATGACGCGCGACGGCCTGCGCATCCAGATCGTCGACGAAGGCAACCGGCCGATGTTCGACAGCGGCCAGGCGGTCGTCAAACCGTATATGCGTGAGCTGCTGCAGGCCATCGGCAGCGTGCTGGGTGAGGTGCCAAACCGGCTGACGCTGGAGGGCCACACCGACGCCGCGCCCTTTGGCGGGGGCGACCGGGGCTACAGCAACTGGGAGTTGAGTGCCGACCGCGCCAACGCCTCGCGCCGTGAGCTGATGGCCGGCGGCATGCCCGAGGACCGCACGCTGCGCGTGCAGGGGCTGGCCGCGAGCTCGCTGCTTGAGCCGGGTGACCCGCTGGCGCCCGTGAACCGGCGCATCAGCATCATCGTCATGAACCGCGAGGCCGAGGAACGCTTCTTTCGCGATGCGCCCGATGGCGTGCGTGCGGTCGAGGCGGAGCAGGCCGCGCCTGCCGCGGTCGAGGCGCAGCCGTCGATCGCGCCCCAACTCGTCCCGCCGCGGCGCTGAGCGCCGACTCAAGTCGCACCCCGCCCGCACCGATATCCCAGCAGGCAAACCGCCGCAGCCGTCCCTGCGCTCCGCTCCCCCTGACCGAGGCCCCTGACATGAGCAACCCCACCGATCTGAAGTTCCTGATCGTCGACGACTTCTCCACCATGCGGCGCATCGTGCGCGGCCTGCTCAAGGAAATGGGCTGCAACAACGCCGAGGAGGCCGAGGACGGCGCCGTGGCGCTGAACATGCTCAAGGGTTCCAAGTTCGACTTCGTCGTCTCGGACATCAACATGCCCAACATGAACGGCTTCGACCTGCTCAAGGCGATCAAGGCCGACGAAGGGCTCAAGCACCTGCCGGTGCTGATGGTCACGGCCGAAGCGCGCAAGGAGGACATCGTCCTGGCGGCACAAAGCGGCGCGGCGGGCTACATCGTCAAGCCTTTCACCAAGGCCACGCTGGAAGAGAAGGTGCAGAAGATCCTGCAGAAGCTTGCGGCCACGGCCTGATGGTCACGCGAAGGAACGCAAAATGAAGATGGAAAGCGCACAAATCCTGCTCGAGCGGGCCGATCCAGCGCTGCTGGCCAACGGCGCCACGCAGCAGGAGATCTTCCAGCAGATCGGCACCATGACTCGCCTGCTGCACGACACGATGCAGCAGCTCGGTGTCATGCCCCGGCTGCAGACGGC
>JADZCL010000192.1 GCA_020851615.1 Rubrivivax sp. | reverse complement strand
GCCGTCCATCACCTGCTTGGCGGACTCGTCGGCCACCGGCCACAAGGTGCCCAGGGCACTGCGCGCATGGGCCTTGAGTGCGCTGCCGCTCATGCCCAGCGGCGCACGGTCATCGCCTTCGGCGGTCTGGCAGGCCGAGAGCGTGAGCAGCTCGATCGGCTGGCCGTGCCCGCGCGTGCGGCGCAGCAGGGCCTGCAGGCCATCCAGCGTGAGCAACTCGTCGTAGGTCATGATGAAGGTCGAATCGATGTCGTGCCCGAACACGCCGTGCGAGGCGATATGCACGATCGGGTAGGCCTGCTCGCGCAACTGCGTCTGCAGCGCCTGCAGCGTGAAGGCTTCATCCAGCAGCACCCTGCCGGGCAGCATGCGGGCCAGCGAGCCGATCTCCTCCTTCACGCCCGGCAGCGCCAGCGCCTGGCGCAGCTCGGCGCTGCGCTGACCGGCCGAGCGGGCCGCCACGCGCGCGCGGCGGCCGCGGGCTTCGTCGGCGGAGGCACTGTCCACGGGCTCGAGCACTGCTTCGACCAGGTCTGTCGGCAGCTTGTCGACGACGGAGCCCGGCACGCTCAGCCCGGCCAGCAGCGCCTGCGGCAGGCGGGGCCGGTCGCTGGGTTCGCGCGGCGGCGCAATCAGGCTCAGGCCCGGCACCGTGGCCACCGCCATGCGCTGCAGCAGCCAGCCCTGGCCGTCATGCAGGGCCGCCAGGGGCAGCAGGCGCAACACGCCGTCGGGCACGACGACCAGGGTGTCGATGCGCGCGGCCTCCAGCGCCGGAGCCAGCGGGGCCACCAGCACGCGATAGAGCGCCTGTGCGCGCGCGCGCAGCGGTTCGCCGTTGCGCAGGGCGGCGACGAAGGCCTGCACTTCATCGACGAGCCGGGGCTCGGCGATGGCCACGCTGCGCCGCTCGAAGCCCTGTGCGGTTTCGAGCAGCAGCTCGAGGCGGTCGGGCAGGATGATCGGGTAGTAGATGGCCGTGCCCGCCGCGGGCGGGGCGCCGACCTGGCGCGTGGCGTCGGCCACGCTGCAGCGGTCCTGCAGGTAGTCGGTCAACTCGCTTTGCTTGATCAGCTCGACCGTGTCGCGCGCCTGGCGCAGCAGACCCTGCTGCTGGGCTCCGGCAGCGGTCTGGGCGCGGCGCAGCAACTGGTCGGTCAGGCCCAGGTACAGCGGCGCCAGTGTCTCGCGGAACGACGACCGGCCGTCCAGATACTGCACCGGGATGTCGCTGCGCACGGCCTGCACATGCTCGACGGCGCGGCGGTAGGCGGCCAGCGCACGGGCGTTGTCGCCGCTGGCCGCGCTCAGGCGCCCGGCGCGGCCCTCGAGCACCAGCAGGCGCTCGCGGGCATCGACACGGCGCGCGTGGGCAATGCCCAGCTCGACCAGGGCCAGCGCCTCGACCGGCCGCTGCTGCGCTTCGTAGAGTGCGGCCAGGCCGTCGTAGGCCTCGGCGGTCAGGCGCTCATCGCCGGCCGCCAGGGCCTGCACACGCCCGGCTTCAAGGCTGCGCCAGGCCAGTGCGGCCGCCGCACCGCCGGCGTCTTCGACCGCCAGCGCCTGCGCCTGCGCGCCCAGGTTGAGCAGCAGTTGGGCGCGCGCAGCAGTCGGGGGCAGGGCCTCGACGCGCGACAAGGCCTGCTGCAGGCCGCGCAGGCGGGGCGTTGCAGGTTGCAGGCGCAGGGCGTTGAGCTCGGCGCGCAGAGCCAGGTTCGCGTCCTCGGGCACGCGCGCGGCCGCGGCAGCCCAACTGGCCGCGGCGGCCTTGGCGTCGCCGCGTGCCAGCAGCAGGTTGCCGAGCTCCATTTCGGCGGCCGCGCGTTCGGCCGGCACCAGCGGTGCGGCCGCGGCTTGCCGCAGCAGCGGTTCGGCCAGGTCGGCGCGCCCCAGGCGCAGCCACGCCGCACCGAGCGTTGCAGCGCTGCGGGCGCGCGCCAGGTCATCGGTCAGGCGTTCGTGCGCGGCCTGCATGTCCTCGACCGCCAGGCGCAGCGGGCCGCGCGCGCCGCTGCAGGCCGGGTCTGCTGCCGCGGCAGCGAACACCGTCTGGCCACTGACGAGCAGCACGGCCGCGGCGACGCGCCAGCCGCGGCCTGCGGTCCAGCTTGCCCACAGGGGGCGCCTAGAGCGAGGGCCGCCAGCGCAGCATGAGGTGGATGCCATGGTCCTGCAGGTTGCCATGGGTGGCGGTGGGTCGGCGCTCGAGACGCCGGGCGAATTGCACTTCCCCTTCCAGATCGGCCAGTGTCCAGTTCAGGCCCAGGCCAATGGCGGCCAGCCGCGCGCGACCTTCGCCGCGGTTCCAGGCCTGGCCGGCATCGACGAAGGGGGTGAGGGTGAGGCTGAAGCGGCGGGCCTCGTCGTGCCACAGCGGTTGCTGCCACTGTGCGCTGAGCGCGAAGCCGTTGTCACGCACGAGCTGGTTCTCACGGTAGCCGCGCACCGTGTAGCGACCACCGAGCGCCATCTGCTCCAGGCCGACGAGAGGGTCCATGCTGTGCTGCACCTGCCCGCGCAGCAGCAACTGCTGACCGCCATTGCCGTAGGCCAGCAGCGCCTGCCCCTGCAACTGCCACAGCCGGTAGCGGCGCGGCGCCAGACCGGGCAGGACGGAGGCTGCGGCGAGGTTGTTGCGCCCCTGCGCAAAGGCAGCACGCAGCGCCAGCACGTCGCGGTCGATGCGCAGCGTCAGCTCCTGGAACAGCCGCCAGGACTGCACCCGCGTCTGGCCGCTGTCCTCGCCGGTGACGAAGGAGAAGGGCTCGCCGGCCAGGGTCGTGCGGTTGCGTCGGGCGGAGTAGGTCAGGCCCAGCAGCCAGCGCCGACGCGGCAGGTCGACGAAGGGGTGCGACAGCGTCGCTTCGCGCGTAGTCACGACGCTGCCGATGTCCAGCGCCGCCACCGGCTCCTCGATCACCGAGGAGGAACCACGCGCCAGGTGCAGCGCCAGTTGCGTGCGCGTGCCCCACAGCGGCAGCTGCCACAGCGCATCGACGTTGGTCGAACCTTCGCTGCGCGCCAGCGTGCCCGCGAGCGCGTCACCCACGCCCAAGAGGTTGCGCACACCGGCCTCGACGCCGGCCTGTGCCGCGCCGACCGCGGGCGCAAGATGGTTGTTGGCGAACAGCGCGAGCTGCCAGGGCCGGGCGCGCGTCACCTCGAGGTCGAGCACGGCCTGCCCAAGGGCCTCGCCGGGCAGCAGCCGCGCCTGGATTTGCGCAAAGAGCGGGTCGGCAAGCTGCAGTTCGACGCGTTCCTGCAGCTGCCGCAGGTCGAGGATCTCATCCCCTTGCAGCAGGCGCGCGGCGAGGTAGCTCTCGCTCAGGCCTTGCAGGCCGCGCTGGCGCATGTGCGTCAGGCGCCCCTCGACCACGCGCAGCGTCAGCGTGTCACCCTGCAGCGCGCCGTCGTCGAGCAGCGCACCGGAGTTGATGTAGCCGCGTTCGACGTAGACACGCGTGATGCGCTGGCGCAGTTCCTCGAGGTCCAGCGCGCGCAAGGGCCGCTGCAGCCAGGGCGCGGCCAGGGCCTCGAGCTCGGCGGTGGGGACGGCATGCGCACCGACGACACGAACCCGCGCCAGCGTCACCGGTGCCGCGACACCGACGCCTGCCGGGCTGGCTTCCTGCGGTGCGGGCGGGAGGCGAAAGCGACCGGCACTGTCGTCGGCACAGGCTGGCGCCAGCGTCGCGCCGGCGGTCCACAACAGGGCGGCCGCAAGCGCGCCGTGCAGCCTTCGGGGCCGGAACGCGACCGGCAGCGGGCGTGTGGGGCAGGCGATGTGCATCGGCTGGCGCAGCGTTGCTGGCGGCGATTCTCGCCACAGCGGTGGGCGCCCGTCCAGCCCGGGCCGTGGCGGTCAATGGAACCGGTGGATGGCAAACAACGGCCGTCCCGCACCGGTGTTCGGGACATGGCCTGCGGCTGGCGGGCGAACAATCGCGCCATGCAGTCCGTGGTCGAAGACAACGCAGACCTTGATCACGCCGGCACGGCTCAGCACGACGCCGCACCGGTCAGCCCGGCCAGCTCGGCCGGCGCACCGCTGGCGGACGCGGGCCACGACAAAGGCACCGACCCGACGCTGCAGGTGCTGCCCGAACACATCGCAGCCCGCGTGGTCGCCTGGCACAACCGCCACCCGCTGGCGCTGCGCATCGGGCCCGAGCACGTGCAGGGGTTGGGC
>JADZCL010000191.1 GCA_020851615.1 Rubrivivax sp. | reverse complement strand
TTCGAAGTGACCGAGCGCGCACCGCTGCGCGCGCTGCTGCAGCGCCACCCACTCGCAACCTGGGCCACCGTCGTCGATGGCCAGCCGCTGGTGAACCACGTGCCCTTCCTGCTCGACGAGGACGCGGGCGCACACGGCACGCTGATCGGCCATGTGGCGCGCGCCAATCCCGTGTGGCGCACGCCTGCGCCGAGCATCTTCGCCTTCCAGGGCGCCGACGCCTACATCTCGCCCTCGTGGTACCCGAGCAAGCGCGAGCACGGCAAGGCGGTGCCGACCTGGAACTACGCCGTCGTGCATGCGCACGGCACGCCGGAGATCGTCGAGGACCCCGTGCGGCTGCGCGCCATCCTCGAGCGCCAGACGCAGACGCACGAAGCCGGCCTGCCAGAGCCCTGGGCGATTGCCGACGCGCCGGCCGAGTTCATCGGGCAGTTGCTGCAGGCGATCGTCGGCATCCGCGTTCCGGTGACGCGCTGGAGCGCCAAGTTCAAGCTCAGCCAGAACCGCAGCGCCGCCGACCGCGCCGGCGTCATCGGCGGCCTGGGCGCGGCGCACCCGCTGGCGCAGGCCATGAACGACGCGGCCCCCACGGACGCACCATGATCGAGGTCGCACCGCTGGCCGACGGCGACCGCCTTGCCTGGGGCCGCCTGGCCGCCGGCTACAAGGCCTTCTACAACACCCCCACCAGCCAGGCCGAATACGACGCGGCCTGGGGCCGGCTGCGCAGCAACGACGGCGTGCACGGCCTGGGCGCGCGCCTGGACGGGCAGCTCGCCGGCATCGTGCACTACCTGTTCCACACCAGCACCTGGACGCCCTGCGTCTGCTACCTGCAGGATCTCTACACCGAGCCGGCCCGCCGCAGCCGCGGCGTGGCGCGTGCGCTCATCGAGGGCGTCGCGCACAGCGCCCGCGCACGCGGTGCGACGCGGCTGTACTGGCTCACGCAGGAGGGCAATGCAAGCGCACGCGCCCTCTACGAGCGCGTCGCGCAGTACAGGGGCTTCATCCGCTACGACTACCCGCTGAGCTGACGCCAGCGGTGCCGCGGAGGCGGCTACGACAGCCGTTTCACCCCCGGCAGCGGGCAGGCGTAGATCGCATTGCGCAGCGCCGCGATGGCCTCGTAGCGGGTGAAGGTGCGCCGCCAGGCCAGCACCACGCGCCGCGTCGGCACGGGTTCGGCAAAGGGGATGTAGCGCAGGTGCGGCTGCACGTCCTTGGGCACGCTGAGCATGGGCACCACGGTCACGCCCATGCCCGAGGCGACCATGTACTTGATCGTCTCGAGCGAACTGCCCTCGAAGCTCTTGCGTATGCCTTCGGCGTCCGACGAGAAGCGGGCGTATTCGGGGCACACCTCGAGCACGTGGTCGCGGAAGCAGTGCCCCGTGCCCAGCAGCAGCATGGTCTCGTTCTTCAGTTCCTCCGCACTGACGCTTGCGCGTTCGGCCAGCGGATGGCCGGCCGGCACCGCCGCCATGAAGGGCTCGTCGTACAGCGGCGCCACCGCCAGCCCGGTATCGGGGAAGGGCACGGCCATGATCGCGCAGTCGAGCTCGCCGGTGCGCAGCATCTCGAGCAACCGCGCGGTGAAGTTCTCCTGCAGCAGCAGCGGCATCTGCGGCACCTGGTCGATCGCGTTCTTCACCAGGTCGGGCAGAAGGTAGGGGCCAATGGTGTAGATGATGCCCAGGCGCAGCGGCCCCGAGACCGGATCCTTGCCGCGCTTGGCGATCTCCTTGATCGCCGCGGCCTGCTCGATCACCTGCTGCGCCTGGCGCACGATCTCCTCGCCCAATGGCGTGACGCTGATCTCGCTGGCGCCGCGCTCGAAGATCTTGACGTCGAGCTCCTCCTCGAGCTTCTTGATCGCCACGCTGAGCGTGGGCTGGGAGACGAAGCAGGCCTCCGCAGCACGCCCGAAGTGGCGCTCGCGCGCCACCGCGACGATGTACTTCAGCTCGGTGAGCGTCATGCGCGGGATTGTGCCGCCGAGCGTGCCGTGGCGTCACGTCGCCATGCCGCGCCGATCCAGCCGGACGCTCAGGCCTTCAGGTACTCGGCCCGCCCCGCCAGCCAGCGCTGCACATGCGCGCGCGCCGCATCGGGGTGCTCGGCCAGCAGGCGCGGCGCGATGGCGCGCGCATGCTGCAGCAGCGCCTCGTCCAACTGCAGGTCGGCAAAGCGCAGCAGCGCATCCCCGCTCTGGCGAGCGCCGAGGAACTCGCCCGGGCCGCGGATCTCGAGATCACGCCGGGCAATCTCGAAGCCGTCGCCCGTCTGCGCCATCGCCTGCAGGCGGGCACGCCCGGCGGCCGACAAGGGCTGACCATAGAGCAGCACGCAGGCGCTGGCGGTGGCGCCGCGGCCGACGCGCCCGCGCAACTGGTGCAGCTGCGCCAGGCCGAAACGCTCGGCATGCTCGATCACCATCAGGCTGGCGTTGGGTACGTCGACACCGACTTCGATCACCGTCGTGGCCACCAGGACCTGCAACTGCCCTTGCGTGAAGCGGGCCATGGTCGCAGCCTTCTCGGCCGCCGGCAACTGGCCATGCAGCAGGCCGACGGCGGCCTGGGGCAACGCGGCCGCGAGTTCGGCGTGGGTGGCCGTGACGTTCTGCAGATCCAGGTGCTCGGACTCCTGCACCAGCGGGCACACCCAGTAGACCTGCCGACCCTGGGCCACCGCGCCGGCGATGCGCGCCACGACCTCGCTGCGGCGCGTGTCGGCGAAGACCTTGGTCAGCACCGGCGTGCGCCCGGGCGGCAGCTCGTCGAGCGTGCTCACGGCCAGGTCGGCAAAGTAGGTCATCGCCAGCGTGCGCGGGATCGGCGTGGCGCTCATCATCAGCAGGTGCGGCTCCAGGCTCTGCGCCTGCAGCTTGTGCCGCAGCGCCAGCCGCTGTGCAACCCCGAAGCGGTGCTGCTCGTCGACGATGGCCAGGCCCAGCCGCGCAAACGCCACGTCGTGCTCGATCACCGCGTGCGTGCCGACCACCAGCCGCGCCTGGCCGTCGGCCACCTGCGCGAGCATCTGCGTGCGCAGCCGGCCCTTGCGGCTGCCCGCAAGCCAGGCCACGGTGATCGACAGCGGCTGCAGCCAGTCGACCAGCTTGCGGAAATGCTGCTCAGCCAGGATCTCGGTGGGTGCCATCAGCGCGCACTGCCAGCCGGCATCGATTGCGGTGGCCGCCGCAAGGGCCGCCACCACCGTCTTGCCCGATCCCACGTCGCCCTGCAGCAGGCGGTGCATGGGCTGCGCACGCGCCAGATCCGCGGCGATCTCACCGCTGACGCGTTGCTGCGCGGCAGTCAGCGCGAAGGGCAGCGCCGCCTGCAGGGCGCTGCGCACGCCATCGGCACGCAGCGGCAGCGCGGGCGCGCGCAAGCGGGCGCGCTCGGCCTGGGCCTGCAGTTGCGAGAGCTGCTGCGCGAGCAACTCCTCCCACTTCAGCCGCTGCCAGGCCGGATGGCTGCGCTCGGCAAGCGACTGCAGCGGCACACCCGGGGGCGGCTGATGCAGGACCTGCAGCGCGTCGCGCAGGCTCGGCAGCGCGGGTGGAACCAGCCGGGCGGGCAGCAACTCGCAAAGCGGCGCACGCCCCAGTGCCGACACGACGGCCTTGCGCAGGTAGGCCTGCGGCAGTTGCGCCGTCGCCGGATAGACCGGCGTCAGCGCCTGCGGCAGCGGCGCCCCGAGAGCGACCACCCTGACTGTCGGATGGACCATCTCCGGCCCGTGGAAGCCCGTGCGCAGCTCACCGCGCACGCGCAGCCGCTGGCCCTCAGCCATCTGCTTGTGCTGCGCCGGATGGAAGTGCACGAAGCGCAGCAGCAGCTGACCGGTCTCGTCACGCAGGTGCACCAGCAGCTGGCGCCGACCGCGCGTGTCGACGCGGCAGCCGCGTACCACGCCCTCGACCTGCGCCGGCTCACCTTCGCGCAGCGCGGCGATCGGCTCGATGCGCGTCTCGTCCTCGTAGCGCAGCGGAAGGTGCAGCGCGAGGTCGACGTCGCGCACCAGCCCCAGGCGACGCATGGCCTGCTGGGGCGCCGAGAGCCTTGCTGCAGACGGCGCCGGCGCGGCCGCGGCTTCACCGGCGGCGGACGCGGGCTTGCGGGGGCGGGCGGGGGGCGCAGCGGCAGCCATGGAACAATTCTGCGGGCTGCACGCGCAGCCGCCTCCAGCCAATGGTCAAGGCCGGTCCAGCCTTGTCGACATGAACGCTCATCCCCACTACACGCTCGCCGACTTCGACTACACGCTGCCGCCTGAGCTGATCGCCCAGCACCCGGCCGCCGAGCGCAGCGGCGCTCGCCTGCTCGATGGCCGCAGCCCGGCGCCGCTTGACCGCCGCATCCGCGACCTGCCCACGCTGCTGCGCCAGGGCGACCTGCTGGTCTTCAACGACACACGCGTCATCAAGGCGCGACTGTTCGGGCACAAGGAGAGCGGCGGCGCGGTGGAGGCCCTGGTCGAACGCGTGCTCCCGGGCCACGAAGTCCTCGTGCACCTGCGCGCGAGCAAGTCCCCGCGCCCCGGGAGCCGGGTCCGCTTTGCCGATGCCTTCGACGCCGAGGTGCTGGGCCGCGCCGGACCCGAGGGCGCGCTGTTTCACCTGCGGCTGCCGGCCGATCCGCTGACGCTGCTCGACGCCCACGGCCATGTGCCGCTGCCCCCCTACATCCACCACGCCGACTCACCGGCCGACCAGACGCGCTACCAGACCGTGTTCGCGGCCCGCCCGGGCGCCGTGGCCGCACCTACCGCGGCACTGCATTTCGACGACGCCCTGCTGGAACAGCTTGCCGCCAGCGGCATCGGCCACACCCGCATCACGCTGCACGTGGGTGCTGGCACTTTCCAGCCCGTTCGCGTGGCGCACATCGCCGAGCATCGCATGCACAGCGAATGGTTCGAGGTCAGCGCCGAAGCGGTCGCCGCGATCGAGGCCACACGCGGTCACGGCGGGCGCATTGTCGCCGTCGGCACGACAGCCCTGCGCGCGCTGGAGTCGGCCGCGCGCGGCGGCACGCTGCAGGCGATCCGTGGCGAGACCGATATCTTCATCACGCCGGGCTTCCACCTGCGGGTCGCCGACCTGCTGCTCACCAACTTCCATCTGCCGCGCAGCACGCTGCTGATGCTGGTCAGCGCCTTCGCCGGCTTCGACCACATCCATGCGCTCTACCTTCATGCGGTGCAGGCGCGCTACCGCTTCTTCAGCTACGGCGACGCGATGCTGCTGCAGCGCGCCTGAGCTGCGGGCACCCCGCCGACGACAATCCCCAGATGCTGCAGTTCGAAGTCTCCAGGATCGAAGGTCTGGCCCGCCGCGGGCAGCTGACCCTGCGCCGCGGCATCGTCCAGACGCCGGCCTTCATGCCCGTGGGCACCTACGGCACCGTCAAGGGCGTGCTGCCGGCCAGCCTGGAGGAGATGGGCGCGCAGATCATCCTCGGCAACACCTTCCACCTCTGGCTGCGGCCCGGCCTGGAGGTCATCCGCCAGTTCGGCGGCCTGCACCGCTTCGAGGGCTGGCGCCGACCCATCCTGACCGACAGCGGCGGCTTCCAGGTCTGGAGCCTGGCCGGGGCCGACGGCCGCGGCCGCCAGATCAGCGAGCAGGGCGTGCGCTTTGCCTCCCCGGTCAACGGCGACAAGCTGCTGCTCACACCCGAGGTCAGCATGCAGATCCAGACGGTGCTGGACTCCGACATCGCCATGCAGTTCGACGAATGCACGCCCTACCAGACCGGTGGCCGCATCACCAGCGAACGCGAGGCGCGCGCCTCGATGGAGCTGAGCCTGCGCTGGGCCGGCCGCAGCCGCGCCGAGTTCGCGCAGCTCGGGAACCCGAACGCCCTCTTCGGCATCGTGCAGGGCGGCATGTACGAGGAACTGCGCGCGGAGTCGGCCGCGGCGCTGGCCGAGCTCGACCTGCCCGGCTACGCGATCGGCGGCGTCAGCGTGGGCGAACCCAAGGAAGAGATGCGCCGCATCATGGCGCACACGCCGCGCCTGCTGCCCGCGGACAAGCCGCGCTACCTGATGGGCGTGGGCACGCCGGAGGACCTGGTCGAAGGCGTCGCCTGCGGGGTCGACTTGTTCGACTGCGTGATGCCCACGCGCAACGCGCGCAATGGCCATCTCTTCACGCGCTTTGGCGACCTGCGGCTGCGCAACGCGCGCTTTCGCAGCGACGAGCGGCCGCTCGATGCCAGCTGCGCGTGCCACACCTGCACGCACTTCAGTCGCGCCTACCTGCACCACCTGGACCGCTGCGGCGAGATGCTCGGCCCCATGCTCGCCAGCATCCACAACCTGCACTACTACCTGGACCTCATGCGCGAGATGCGTGCCGCACTCGACGCCGGCGAACTGGCGCCGTGGCGCGCGCGCTTTCACGCCGAACGCGCGCAAGGCGTCGCCTGAAGGCGCCTAGTTCAGGTTCGACGCCGGCGTCACCGTGCGCAGGTCCTGAGTCACCTGGCCGTCGACGAGCGCGATCACCCGCGTGGCCGAGGCGATCGTCTCCGGCCGGTGGGCGACGATCACGCGTGTGAGCGCAAGCTGCCGCACCGCCTGGTTGACGACACGCTCGCGCTCGACGTCCAGCGCGCTCGTCGCCTCGTCCAGCAACAGGATGCGCGGACGCTTGTAGAGCGCACGCGCCAGCAGGATGCGCTGGCGCTGCCCGCCCGAAAGCGCGCTGCCGAGCTCGCCGATCAGCGTGTGGTAGCCCATGGGCATGGCTTCGATCTCATCGTGCACAGCCGCTGCGCGCGCGCACTGCTCGACCCAGGCGCGGTCCGGCTGCGCGTCGAAGAAGGCGATGTTGTCGGCCACCGAGCCGGCAAAGAGCGGCTCGTCCTGCATCACCACGCCCACCATGGCCCGCCAACGCTGCAGCCCCAGGCGCGGCAAGGGAACGCCGTCGCGCCCGCCGATGCGCACCTCGCCTGCGCTGGGCTCGAGCACGCCCAGGATGATCTTCAGCAGCGTCGTCTTGCCGCAGCCCGAGGGCCCGGTGATGGCCACCGCTTCACCCGGCTCGATGCGCAGGTTCACCCGCTGCAGCACCAGCGGTTCGCCATCGGCGTAGCGAAAGCTCACGTCGATCAGCTCGATCGCCGCGGCCGGCTCCGCGGCCACCGCCGCGCGACCCTGCTCGTCCTCGGGCGGCGTCAGCACGATGTCCGCCAGCCGCTCGCCCTGCAGGCGCAGCATGCGCAGCTGCACCCATTTGTCCACCAGCCCGCTCACCCGCGTGGCGAACTGCTCCTTGTAGGCGAAGAACGCGAACAGCATGCCCACGCTGAGCGAGCGCTCGAGCACCAGCAGTGCGCCGACCCAGATCACGGCCACACGCTCGAGACCGAACAGCGCGCGGTGCGCCAGCGCCATCCACAGCTCGAGCTTGCGCGTGGCGATGTCGGCATTCATCGTCCGGCTCACCAGGCTTGCGAAGCGGTTGCGGCGGTCGAGTTGCGCGCCGAAGAGCTTGATCGCCTGCACGCCGCGCAGCGATTCCAGGAAGTGGCTGCTCTGGCGCGCCTCGTGGATGAGCACCTCCTCGGTCGCCGCGCGCAGCGGGCGCAAGAAGGCCGCGCGCAGCAGGCCGTAGAGTGCCACCGCCGCCAGCGCGATGGCCGTCAGGCGCAGGCTGTAGACGGCCATCATCGCCAGCGTCAGCACCACCAGCGCTCCGTCGAGCACCGCTTCGACGAAGCTGGTCGTGAGCGCCTTCTGGATCTGCTGCACGGCGCCAAAGCGCGACCAGATGTCGCCGAGAAAGCGCTTCTCGAACCAGTCCACCGGCAGGCGCAGCAGGTGCGCAAAGACATTGAGCAGCCACTGCAGGTTGAGCGTGGCCGAGAGCACCAGCACGGCCCACGCGCGCGCGCCGGCGGTCAGCACCTGGATGCCCACCAGCAGCGCAAAGCCCACGCCCAGCGTGAACAGCAAGTCGCGGTCGCCGCTCACCAGCACATCGTCGACCACCCACTGCATGAAGAAAGGTGTCAGCAGCACGAACAGCTCGAGCGCCAACGCCAGCGCCAGCACCTGCACGAGCGCCCGCTTCAGCCCGCTGACCGGGCCGAGCAGGTCGCGCCAGCGCACCGTGCGGCGCTCCTGCCGCGGCGCAAAGCCCGGGCCTGGCGCCAGTTCGAGCGCCACACCGGTGAAGTGCGGCGAGACCTCGGCCAGCGTGAGGCGGCGGCGGCCACGCGCCGGGTCATGAATGGTCATCACGCCGCGCCGCACCGACACCAGCAGCACGAAGTGATTCAGGTCCCAGTGCAGGATGCAGGGCGTCTGCAGCTGCACGAGCTCGTCGAGATCGGCGCGCAGCGCGCGCGAACTCAACTGCAACGCCTCGGCCATGCGCACCAGGTCGACCATCGTCACGCCCTTGAGCGAAAGCGAGAAGCGCTGGCGCAGCATGGCGAGATCGGTCTGCAGGCCATGAGCCGCGGCCACCATCGCCAGGCAGGCCAGACCACATTCGGCGGCCTCGGTCTGCAGGATCACCGGCACCCTCGTGCGGCGCAGGCCGAGGTCCAGCGAGGGCATGCCGGCAGCCATGTCTTCAGATCCGCTGCTGCAGCCCGAACAGGGGCTCGAACAGCCACTCGATCAGGCGTCGACGCTCCAGCAGCACGTCGGCCTGCAGACGCATGCCGGCGGTCAAGGGCTGCTGCCAGAGCGCCAGCGCCGTCGGCGAGAGCGCCACGGTGATGCGAAAAAGGGCTTCACCCGGCCGCTGCGGCGAGGTCGCCGCCAGCGTCTGTGCGGCCAGCTCTCCGGCGGCCAGCGGCGTGCGCGAGACCTGCACGACCTCACCCTCGAGCGGGCCGAACTTCTGGTAAGGGAAGGCTTCCAGCCGCAGCCGCACCGGTTGCCCGGCGCGGATGAAGCCGATCGCGCTGCTCGGGGCGTAGAGCTGGGCCTGCAGGGTCGCCCCCTGCGGAACCAGGCTGGCCAGTGCCGAACTGGGTGACACCGCCTGCCCGGGCTCGGCCACCACCGCCGTCAGCACGCCATCCTGCGGCGCGCGCACGATGAGCTGGCGCTCACTGTCCTGTTCGGCCGCCTCACGCTCCAGGCCGGCCAGATCACGCTCGAGGCGGCCCTGCGCACCGCGCGCCAGCAGCGGCAGGCTGCGCCGCTCGCCCTCGAGCTGCGCGCGCTCGCGCTGCAGGCCCAGGCGCTGGCGCTGCAGCGCCTGCAGCTGCGCCTGCAAGCCGAGCACCTCCTCCTGCTTGGCCAGGAGCTGCGCTTCGGAGATGAAGCTGTCGCGCCGCAGCGCATCCAGACGCGCCTGCGTCTGTTGCGCCAGCGTCAGCCGCTGTTGCTGCAGGGCCACTTCGCTGTCGGCCTGCGCCTGCTCGGCCTGCAGGGCCTGCAGGCGACGGTCCAGCGCAGCGAGTTGTGCATCCGCCAGCGCGTCCTGCTGCCGTGCGGCGTCCTGCAGGCTGCGCTGGCGCTGGTCCAGACTGCGCTGCACTTCGGCCTGAGCCTTCCCCAGCAGGCGCGGACGCTCGAGGGCAAGGACAAAGAGCACCTGACCGGCCTTGACCGGCTCGCCCTCGCCCACGCGACGCTCGATCACCGTCGCCGCCTCCGCGGGAACCAGGCGGATCAAGCCGCGGTCGGGCGCCAGCACGCCATCGACGGTGGACTTGCGCGTGTACTGCGCCAGAGCGAGGAAGGCCCCAGCCAGCAGCGCCACCGCCAGCACCGCAACCGTGATGAGATCCAGCGAGAGCGGCCGCACGATCTGCACCTGGCCAAGCCAGGCGCCACGGTGCGCCGTCAATGCCTCTTCTCGAAACAGCGATCGCGTCACGAGCCGGGCCTGGGCTCGCAAAGGCGACGCCCACAAAAAACCACGCCCGCTCTGAAAACCGGCGTTCCCAGGCGGGGGCGCAGGTCTGCCGGTGCGGGCGTGCAAATCGA
>JADZCL010000190.1 GCA_020851615.1 Rubrivivax sp. | reverse complement strand
AGCCGCATCCTGGTGCAGAAGTCGATCTATGCCGACTTCGTCGCGCGCTTCGTCGAGCGCGCGCGCCGCATCAAGGTCGGCGATCCGCTGGACGAGTCGACCATCATCGGGCCGATGATCAGCGCCGACCATCTGGCCAAGGTGCGGCGCTACATCGAGCTCGGGCCCCGCGAGGGCGCCACGCTGATGTGCGGCGGCGCCGAGGCGCCGGCCTTGCCCGGCGCACTGGCCAAGGGCAACTTCGTGCAGCCGACGGTGTTTGCCGACGTCGACAACCGCATGCAGATCGCGCAGGAGGAGATCTTCGGCCCCGTGGCCTGCCTGATCCCCTTCGAGGACGAGGCCGATGCCGTGCGCATCGCCAACGACATCGCCTACGGCCTCTCGAGCTACGTGTGGACCGAGAACATCGGCCGCGCGCACCGCGTTGCCGCGGGCATCGAGGCCGGCATGTGCTTCGTCAACAGCCAGAACGTGCGCGACCTGCGCCAGCCGTTTGGCGGTACCAAGGCCAGCGGCACCGGCCGCGAGGGCGGCAGCTGGAGCTTCGAGGTCTTCCTCGAGCCGAAGAACGTCTGCGTGAGCCTGGGCGCGCACCACATCCCGCACTGGGGCACCTGAGCGCCTGCCGGGCCCGCGTTCCATCGTCCGTACACACATCGCAACCCGAAGGAGACCCCCATGGGCCAACTCGTCCTCGCTGCCAAGATCACCCACGTGCCCTCGCTCTACCTGAGCGAGCTTCCCGGGGCCCGCAAGGGCTCGCGCCAGGACGCGATCGACGGCCACAAGGAGATCGGCCGCCGCTGCCGCGAACTGGGCGTGGACACCATCGTCGTCTTCGACACGCACTGGCTCGTCAACGCCAGCTACCACATCAACTGCGGGCCGCACTTCAAGGGCCTGTACACCAGCCCCGAGCTGCCGCACTTCATCTCCAACATGGGCTACGAGTTCCCGGGCAATCCGGCGCTCGGGCACCTGCTGGCCAAGGTGGCCAACGAGATGGGGGTCGAGGCGCTGGCGCATGACCGCACGACACTGGCGCCCGAGTACGGCACGCTGGTGCCGATGCGCTACATGAACGCGGACCAGCACTTCAAGTCGATCTCGGTCTCGGCGCTGTGCACCGTGCACTACCTCGACGACAGCGCGCGCCTGGGCTGGGCCATCCGCCGCGCGATCGAGGACCACTACGACGGCCGGGTGGCCATCCTGGCCAGCGGCTCGCTGAGCCACCGCTTCGCGCAGAACGGCCTGGCGCCCGAGTTCGGCTTCAAGATCTGGAGCCCGCTGCTCGAGCGCATGGACCGTGACGTGATCGAGATGTGGAAGAAGGGCGAGTGGGCCGAGTTCTGCGCCATGCTGCCCGAGTACGCGGCCAAGGGCCACGGCGAAGGCTTCATGCACGACACCGCGATGCTGCTGGGCGCGCTGGGCTGGTCGGCCTACGACGGCCAGGCCGAGATCATCACGCCCTACTTCGGCGCCAGCGGCACCGGGCAGCTCAACGTCGTGCTGCCGGTGACGCCTCAGGACGGCCACGCCGTGCCCAAGCCGGTGGCCTCGGCCGCCGAGGGCTACACGCCGGTGTCGGTGCGCATCTGAGGCCAGCGCAGAGCGCGCCGTGCCGCACCTCGTCCTGCTCTACACGCCCAACCTCGAGGGCGAGGCCGACATCGGCGGCCTGTGCCGCAAGCTGGCCGACGCCATGCTGGCCGTGCGCGACGAGGCCGGCGCGCAGGTCTTCCCCACCGGCGGCACGCGCGTGCTCGCCTACCCGGCGGCGCACTGCGCGGTCGCCGACGGCTCGGGCGACTTCGGCTTCTGCTGGTTCAACCTGCGCATGGGCCGCGGCCGCAGCCTGGCCGTGCAGCAGGCCGCCGGCCAGGCGCTGGCGGATGCGGCCAAGGCCCACCTGGCGCCGCTGCTCGAGCGCCGGCGGGTGGGCCTGACGCTGCAGGTCGACGTCGGCGCCGAGGTCTACGACGCCAAGTTCGGCAACCTGCACCCGCTCTTTGCCAGGCCCTGACACCGCTTCGCCCACCCACGCCCTGCCGCCATGCTCGACACCGCCACCATCCAGTCGCTGGCCCGCGAACTCTACGAGGCGCGCAAGTCACGCCAGCCGCTGCGCCAGTTCTCGCGGCGCTTTCCCGACATGACGATCGAGGACGGCTATTCGATCCAGCGCGAATGGGTCCAGCTCGAGCTGGCCGACGGGCGCACGATCAAGGGTCGCAAGATCGGCCTGACCTCGCGCGCGATGCAGATCGCCAGCCAGATCACCGAGCCTGACTACGCGCCGCTGATGGACGACATGTTCTTCGCGCAGGGTGGCGACATTCCGTTCGACCGCTTCATCGCGCCGCGCGTCGAGGTCGAACTCGCCTTCATCCTGGGCAAGCCGCTGGCAGGCCCGGGCGTGAGCCTGTTCGACGTGCTGGCCGCCACCGACTACGTGACGCCGGCCGTCGAGATCATCGATGCGCGCATCGAGCAGTTCGACCGCGACACGCGCCAGATGCGCAAGGTCTTCGACACCATCAGCGACTTCGCCGCCAACGCCGGCATCGTGCTGGGCGGGCGCCCGGTGCGGCCGCTGGACGTCGACCTGCGCTGGGTCGGCGCGATGCTGTTCAAGAACGGGGTGATCGAGGAGACGGGCCTGGCCGCGGCCGTGCTCAACCATCCTGCCACCGGCGTGGCCTGGCTGGCCGACAAGATTGCGCCCTACGGCGAATCCCTGGCGGCCGGGCAGGTCGTGCTGGCGGGATCCTTCACGCGGCCGGTGGCGGCGGCGGCCGGCGACAGCTTCCATGTCGACTACGGGCCGCTGGGCGCGGTGTCGTTCCGTTTCGCGTGAGAAAGCTGCGGCCACCGGCCTGACGCCAGCGGCAGGGCGGCGCGACGGCGCTCCTACAATCCGCGCCGTCCCGCCGCCCTGCCGGCGCGGCGGTCGCACCCGGAGGAGTCCCGTCTTGTCATCGTCACCATCCGCTCCCGCTGCCGGCGCAGCCGGGAATGCCCCGCTCGAGCGCGAGCTGGCGCAGCTCTTCGTCGAGGCGCTGAACCTGGAGACCGCGGCGGCCGAACTCGACGTCACCGCGCCATTGTTCGGTGACGGGCTGGGGCTGGACTCGATCGACATCCTCGAGGTCGCGCTGGCCATCTCGCAACGCTACGGCTTCCAGTTGCGCTCCGACGACGAGCACAACGTGCGCATCTTCCGCTCGATCCGCAGCCTGGCAGCGCACGTCGCGGAGCACCGGGTCAAGTAATCATGTCGGCGCTGGGCCTCGTCGGTGCGGGGCTGGGTCTCGTGGCCTATTCCTTGCTCTCCTGGTGGCTGATGGCGCACGCACCGGCGCAGCCCTGGACGGTGCTGGCGCTCTTCGGGCCGCTGCTGGCGGGGCTGGCTGTCGCGGGAGTGCAGCGCCGCCACGGCCCCACGCTGCTGGGCTGCGCGGTCCTGGCCGCCCTGCTGCTTTGGGTGTGGCAGCGGGGCGGGGTGGACGTCAACCGCTTGTACGTGCTGCAGCATGCGGCCATTCACGCGCTGCTGGGCTGGACCTTCGCCATCACGCTGCGCCCGGGGGCCAAGCCGCTGGTCACGCTGCTGGCCGAGCGTGTGCATGGCCGCCCGCTGGAGCCCGCGCTGCACGCCTACACGCGGCGGGTCACCGTCGGCTGGGCCCTGTTCTTCGCCGGCATGATCGCCGCGTCGCTCCTGATCTACGCCTTTGCGCCGTGGGCGCAGTGGTCCTTCTTCTGCACCGTGCTCACGCCGGCGGCGGCGGTGCTGGCCTTCGTCGGTGAGGCCACGTGGCGGCGCCTGCGCCATCCCGAGTTCGAGCCGGTCTCGATGCACCGCGCCGTGCGCGCCTGGCGCGAGCGCGAGCAACAGGGGCGTGCATCATGAACAAGAACGTCCTGCCCCTGCTCGGGGCGCGTGACCTGCGCGCCCCACTGGCCTGGCAGGCGGGGCAACCGATCAGCGCAGCGCAGTTCCTGGTGCAGGCCACGGCGCTGGCGCGCGACCTGCCGGCCAATGGGCCGGCCGTCAACCTGTGCCAGGACCGCTACCGCTTCGCGCTGGGGCTGGGTGCGGCGCTGCTGCGCGGGCACACCAGCCTGATGCCGCCCAATGCGCTGCCGCAGACCTTGCAAGGCCTGTGCGAACTGGGCCCTGTGCCCTATGCATTCGTCGACGACGAGACCACCGATGCGGCCGGACTCGTGCGCGTGCCGGTGCGGGGGCTGGCCGCGGGCGACGGCGGCCTCGAGGTGCCGCGGCTGGACCCGCAGCTGAGCGCGGTCTGCCTGCTCACGTCGGGCTCCACCGGCGCGCCGCAGCCGCACGTCAAGCGTTTCGGGCCGCTGGTGCGCAACATCGCCGCCGAGGCCGCGTGCCTGGCCGAAGCGATCGGCCAGGCCGACCTCGCCGGGCTCACGATCGTCGCCACCGTGCCGCCGCAGCACAGCTACGGCTTCGAATCCAGCGTGCTGCTGGCGCTGCTGGGCGGCGCGGCATTCGACAGCGGCCGGCCCTTCT
>JADZCL010000189.1 GCA_020851615.1 Rubrivivax sp. | reverse complement strand
CGCGCGAAGAGCTGTGGTGCACGCTGCGCGACCTGCACGCGGCGCAGCGCTTCAACGTCATCCTCGTCACGCACGACCTGCGCGAGAGCGTCTTCCTCGCCGACACCGTCTACTGCATGAGCCGCAGTCCGGGGCGCTTCGTCATCAAGCGCGACATCGAACTGCCGCGGCCACGCGACCTGGACCTCACCTACTCGCCGGCATTCACCGAGATCGTGCACGAGCTGCGCGGGCACATCGGCGCGTTCCGCAAGCCCGACGGCCAGGCCGCCACGGCACTGCCGCAGTAGGACACGACTGGCAGCCCCGATGAAGATCACCCGCCGCATGGAGCGCTGGTCACCGCTGGTCGTCCTGGCCACGGCCCTGCTGCTGTGGCAGCTCATCGTCAGCGTGTTCTCGATCCCCGAGTACATCTTCCCGAGCCCGTGGCAGATCGCGCAGGACTTCGTCGCCTTCAAGGGGCCGCTGCTGGCCGCCGCCTGGAAGACCTTCTGGGTGACGCTGCTGGGCTTTGCGCTATCGATCTTCGTGGGCGTCCTGCTGGGCTTCGTCATCGGCAGCTCGCGCCTGGCGTACACGGCGCTCTACCCGCTGATGGTGGCCTTCAATGCCATCCCCAAGGCAGCGGTCGTGCCCATCCTGGTCGTGTGGTTCGGCATCGGGCTGGGGCCGGGCATCCTGACCGCTTTCCTGATCAGCTTCTTCCCCATCACGGTCAACATCGCCACCGGCCTGGCCACACTCGAGCCCGAGCTCGAGGACGTGCTGCGAGTCCTGGGCGCGCGCCGCTGGGACGTGCTCGTCAAGGTCGGCCTGCCGCGCTCGATGCCCTACTTCTACGGCTCGCTCAAGATCGCCATCACGCTGGCCTTCGTGGGCACCGTGCTGGCCGAGATGACGGCGGGCGACTCCGGCATCGGCTACCTGATGCAGACCGCCGGCAGCCAACAGCGCATGCCACTGGCCTTTGCCGGCCTGGTCACCATCGGCGCGATGGCCATGGCCATGTACGAGCTCTTCAGCTGGGTTGAGAAGCGCACCACGGCCTGGGCGCACCGCGGCAGCCAGGCCGACTGAACGGCGCGATCGCGAGCTGCACTCCCCGCTGCGGCTCAACCCGGCGCCGGCTGGGGCCTTTGCACGCAGGGCTGGAAGCCGCGCTCCAGGCGCTCGGGGGGCAGGCTCTTCAGGCGCGTCTGCAACTCGGCATTGGCATTCGTCGCCCGCAGCCATTGCTGGGTCGGGCCCAGCGGCAGCGGCACGACGCGCGCGTCACGCACGCCCTTGCCTGTCAGTTGCGCCAGGGCCGTCTCGGCACCGTAGCGGTCGCTGAAGTTGCCCAGGCGCAGCGCCGGCACGAGCGCAGGCGGCGTCGTGAGCTCCTCGTGGCGGATGTTGAGCCGCCGCAGTTCCTCGGCCCGCACGCGCAGGGCTTCGCGGTCCGACAGGCGACCGATCACGACGCCCCAGGTGTGGTTGCGAGCGACGACCTCGCGCTCCACGGCCCCATCAGGCACACCGTGCTCGGCCAGCAGCACCAGCGCCGCGCGTGCGGCGGCGTCGGTGAAGGGGCCAGCCTCCAGGCACAGTGGGGCGGCCTCGTGCTCACCCGCATCCTGTACCGCCACCGAGGCCGCGGCCGCGGCCGCCGCTGCACTGGCCGCACCGGCGGTGAGCACACGCACGCGCTCGGGCTGCACCTGCGCGGCCAGTCGCTCAGGCTCCCGCCTCTCGCTGCGGGCCGGCAACCAGGGCGCAAGCCAGTCCTGCGACCACGCGAAGAAGCCCGCATTCGCCAGCAGCAGCACGAGAAGCAAGGCACGCAGCATCTCAGGCCGCTCCGCCGCAGGCCCGCAGTGCCGCCGCGCTCGCCGTGGACGCCGGGCGCACGCTGATCTCGCCGCTGTGCAGGTGCACGACGCCCGCGGCCGTGCGCAAGGCCAGGGCACCGCTGACGTTGACGCCGACGGCCACGCCAGCGGGGTGCTCGGCCAGTGAGGTCGCGACGGCGAGGCCGCGCAGCAGGTCGCGCCGCGCGTAAGCGGAGGCAAACGCCGCAAAGCCACCTTGCTCGAAGCGCTGCAGGCCCGCAAGCAGGGCTGGCGCCACCCGCGCCAGCAGCGCCGGCGGCGTGAGCCTGGCGTCAAGCTCCTGCACGCAGGCGTAGCCGCTGCTCAGTTCGCCCGCACCCGCAAAGGGGCCGACGTTCAGGCCCACGCCGATCACGCAGCCGCGCGCCCCGCCAGGCAGCGGCAGCGTCTCGATCAGGATGCCGCCAAGCTTGCGCCAGCTGTCCGGGCCATCGGCCAGCCAGAGGTCGTTGGGCCACTTGAGTTGCAGACGCGCCGGCTGCGGCTCGATGGCATCAGCCAGCACCACGCCAACCGCCAGCGAGAGCCCCGACCAGTCCAGCGGCGCCAGGGGCAGCGCCAGCGAGAAGGTCAGCGCAGCCTCCGGCGCAGCTACCCAGCTGCGGCCCTGACGGCCGCGCCCGCCGGTCTGCTGCTCGGCCACGCGCAGCACCGGCTCATGCACGCCACGTTGCAGGCGCCGCAGCAGGTCGGTGCTGGTCGAGCCCGTGCAGGCCACCACCTCCAGGCGCAGCCCGGGCAGCATCTGCTGCAGCTGACCCTGCAGGCGCTCAGGCTTCCAGGGCAGCGCGGGCGGGGCGTTCACGTCCGGGCCGGCGGTGCGCGCGTCAGCGCCGCTTGGGAGCGAGCATCGTCCCGCGGCACTGCGGGCTGCCGCAGCGGCAGGCATATTCGCGCTTGAGCTTGGCCGTGTAGCGTTCGTCGATCACCAGGCCGTAGTCGTAGAAGAGCTCCTCGCCGGGCTCGATGTCGCGCAACGCGCGGATGAAGACCCGGCCGTCCTCCTCGTCGGCCTCGCAATTGGGCTCGCAGGCGTGGTTGATCCAGCGCGAGGCGTTGCCGCCGACCTTGGCGTCGATGACGTGGCCGCCGTCGTCGAGGCTGAAATAGAAGGTGTGGTGCGGATCGCGCGGGTCGTGCGGGTGTCGGCGCAGCGCCTCGGGCCAGTCGATGACCTCTCCGGTGTACTCGATCAGCGGCTCGCCCGCGGCAATCGCGCGCAGCGCGTAGACGCCCTTGCCGTGCACGCCCGAACGCCGCACCTGCAGGCGCCGGCCCGCGCCTTGGGCGGGAGTGGAATGCGGGCGCGCTTGCGCGGTCTTGTTCATTCGGTACATTGGGATCATGGGCGCGCGCGTGTGCATGCGTGCGCGCGTGTGAAGAGCGCATTGTAGGCACGCCCTCGCGGCGGCCGTGGAAACCATCGACACCATGGGAAAGACCGTCATCGTTGCCGAGAAGCCGAGCGTGGCGCAAGACATCGTGCGCGCGCTCACGCCTGTGGCGGGCAAGTTCGACAAGGGCGCCGATCACTTCGAGAACGAGCAGTACATCGTCACCTCGGCGGTCGGCCATCTGGTCGAGATCAAGGCCCCCGACGAGTACGAGGTCAAGCGCGGCAAGTGGAGCTTTGCGCACCTGCCGGTGGTGCCGCCGCACTTCGACCTCGCGCCGATCGACAAGGCCAAGTCGCGCCTGGCCGCCGTGGTCAGGCAGATCAAGCGCAAGGATGTCGAGCGCCTGATCAACGCCTGCGATGCCGGCCGCGAGGGTGAGCTGATCTTCCGCCTGATCGTGCAGTACGCCTACGGCGACAAGCCCTGCCCCAAGCCGATCCAGCGCCTGTGGCTGCAGAGCATGACGCCGCAGGCCATCCGCGATGGCTTCGATGCCTTGCGCAGCGATGCGCAGATGCAGGGCCTGGCCGACGCCGCGCGCAGCCGCTCCGAGGCCGACTGGCTGGTGGGCATCAACGGCACGCGCGCCATGACGGCGTTCAACAGCCGCGACGGCGGCTTCTTCCTCACCACCGTGGGCCGCGTGCAGACACCCACGCTGTCGATCGTCGTTGAGCGCGAGGAGCGGATCCGCCGCCACGTGCCGCGCGACTACTGGGAGCTGCGCGCCGGCTTCGATGCGCAGGCGGGCCTGTACGAAGGCAAGTGGTTCGATCCCAACTGGAAGAAGAACCCGGGCGACGCGGAGCAGCGCGCCGACCGGCTCTGGAGCGCCGCCGAAGCCGAGGCGATCCGTGCCGCCTGCCTGGGCCAGCCGGCCACGGCGAGCGAGGAATCCAAGCCCAGCACGCAGAGCAGCCCCGCCCTGTACGACCTCACCACACTGCAGCGCGAGGCCAATGGCCGCTTCGGCTTCTCGGCCAAGACCACGCTGTCGATCGCGCAGGCCCTGTACGAGAAGCACAAGGTGCTGACCTACCCGCGCACCGACTCGCGCCACCTGCCCGAGGACTACCTGGGCGTGGTGAAGAAGACCTTCGAGATGCTTGCCGGCGAGGATTTGCCGGGGCCGCTGCGCGAGCTGTCGGCCCACGCCGCCAAGGGGCTCAAGGATGGCTACGTCAAGCCCGCCAAGCGCGTGTTCGACAACGCCAAGGTCTCGGATCACTTCGCAATCATCCCCACGCTGCAGGCACCGCGCAGCCTGAGCGACGTCGAGGCCAAGCTCTACGACCTCGTCGTGAAGCGCTTCCTCGCCGTCTTCTACCCTCCGGCCGAGTACCTGGTGACGACGCGCATCAGCAAGGTCAAGGCCGCCGACGCGAAGGAGCATCACTTCCAGACCAACGGCAAGGTGCTGGTCAACGCGGGTTGGCTCGCGGTCTACGGCAAGGAGGCACAGGACGAGGATGCCAACCTCGTGCCGGTGCAGCGCGGCGAGGTCCTGCGCACCGAGAGCGTGGACGTCAAGGCCCTGCAGACCAGGCCGCCCGCACGCTTCACCGAGGCCACGCTGTTGTCGGCCATGGAAGGTGCGGGCAAGCTGATCGACGACGACGAACTGCGCGAGGCCATGGCCGAGAAGGGTCTGGGCACGCCGGCCACGCGCGCGGCCATCATCGAGGGATTGATCGCCGAGAAGTACATGCTGCGCGAAGGCCGTGAACTGGTCCCCACAGCCAAGGCCTTCCAGCTCATGACGCTGCTGCGCGGACTGGGTGTGGAGGACCTCACCAAGCCCGAGCTCACCGGCAACTGGGAGTACCGGCTGGCCGAGATGGAGCATGGCCGCCTCGACCGGGCCGCCTTCATGGCCGAGATCGCCGCGATCGCCGAGCGCATCGTCCGCAAGGCCAAGGAGTACGACCGCGACACCATCCCCGGCGACTACGCAACCTTGTCGGCCGCCTGCCCCAACTGCGGCGGGGTCGTGAAGGAGAACTACCGCCGCCTGGCCTGCGCCGGCGCCGATGGCCAGGGCGAGGGTTGCGGGTTCTCGATCACCAAGATCCCCGCCGGGCGCGCGTTCGAGATCGCGGAGGCCGAGGCGCTGCT
>JADZCL010000188.1 GCA_020851615.1 Rubrivivax sp. | reverse complement strand
GCCAGGGCGAGCAGGCTGCCGAAGAGGACCTGTCGTGCATCCGGCCGCCAGGCCCGCAGCGCGGTGGCCAGGGTCGGCCGCCGGCCATGCTCCAGCTCGCGACTCACGGCGTACAGGCCGGTGGCCAGCACCGGCGCCACGAGCAGGAAGCCGCTGAAGGCGCCGGCCAGCAGCCAGAACTGCCGCCGCGCAAGGGTCAGCAGCAGCAGGCCGGCAGCGGTCACCGCCAGCCCGTGCAGCAGGCCCGGCAGCGGGCAGCGCAAGAGGTCGGCCAGGCCATGGCGCAGCCAGGAGAGCGGCCGCAGCACGGGCACTGCAGGGCTTGCGAAGGCCTGCGACTCGGCCAGGGCTCTTGGGGTGCGCAGGTTCATGGGCTCAGTGTTCGTGCAGCAGGGTGGCGGCCAGGGCCGCGAACTCGACGTCGTCGCCGCGCTCGATGTGCAGCGTCGGTGCCTCCGCCAGGCCCGGGTAGCTGCGCCGCATCGAGTGGGTGTAGAGCGGATCGTAGTGTTCGTCCATCAGCGCGGTGATCAGCTCCGGCCACCGGCGGGCCTGCGCCAGCGCCTGCCATTGCTGGACGCGCTCGGCGCCGCGCAGTTCGCGCAAGGGCTGCAGCAGCGCGCACAGCGCCTGCACGTTAACCGTGCTGTCGGCGTAGTCGTGCAGGAGCAGCGCCACGCGTGCACTGTCGCGGGTGTGCAGTTGCAGCGGCCGGCCCTGGGCGTGCATGCGCGCCAGCAGGGCAGGGGCGACGGCCAGGCGGCCGATGCGGGCGCTCTCGCTCTCGACGAAGACGGGGCGCCCGGCGTCGAACTGGCGCAGTGCCGCCCACACCTGGGTGTCGAACTGCTTCTGCGTGGGTTGCGGCAGCCCCGGCAAGGCACCCAGCACCGAGCCGCGGTGGCGCGCCATGCCCTCCAGGTCCAGCACCTGGGCGCCCGCGGCCTGCAGCGCCTGCAGCAGGCGCGTCTTGCCGCTGCCCGTGCGCCCGCACAGGACGCGAAAGTCCAGCGCCGCGGGCAGCGTCTGCAGATCGTCACGCACGCGCTCGCGGAAGGCCTTGTAGCCCCCGCTCAGCTGGCCGGTGCGAAAACCCACCTGTGCCAGCACGAGTGCCAGGCTGCCCGAGCGCTGGCCGCCGCGCCAGCAGTAGACGAGCGGGCGCCATTCGCGCGGCTTGTCGGTGAGTTGCTGCTCGAGGTGCGTGGCGATGTTGCGGCAGACCAGCGCGGCCCCGAGCTTGCGCGCCTGCAGTGGGGACTCCTGCACGTAGAGCGTGCCCACCTGCGCCCGCTGCGCATCGTCCAGCACCGGCCAGTTGACCGCACCGGGCAGGTGGTCGATTGCGAACTCGGCGGGCGAGCGCACGTCGATCAATGTATCGAAGACGCCGGGCGCGAGCGCGGCGGCGAGGCTGACGAGCTGCGGGACCTGGGCCATCAGGCCAACCTTGCGGCCATCATGCCGGCGTGCCGATCGCGTCGAGCAGTTCGGTCTCGATCTGCAACTGCACCTTGGGCTGCTGCAGCGCCGCCCCGTCGACGAGGAAGACGTCTTCGACGCGCTCCCCCAGCGTCGTCACCTTGGCCAGTTGCAGGTTGATCTCATGCCGCGCCAGCACCCGTGCGATCGCGTACAGCAGGCCGCTGCGGTCGCTGGCGGTGACGGTCAGCAGCCAGCGCTGGGCGCGTTCGTCGGGGGCCAGCGTGACCCGCGGCGTCTCGGGGAAAGAGCGCACGCGCCGCGAGACGCGCACGCGCACCGGCTCGGGCAACGCGGCGCTGCTCTCGATGGCCGCCAGCGCCTGCGCCTGGACCTGGCGCATGAGCAGGCGGTAGCTGGTCTCCTCGTCGTCGGGGTCGCGCAGCGGGGCGATGACCTGGAAGGTGTCGAGGGCGAAGCCGTCGCGGGTGGTGTGCACGCGCGCGTCCTGGATGCTGAAGCCGTGGCGGTCGAAGTAGCCGCAGATGCGCGCGAACAGGTCGGGCTGGTCACGCACGTAGAGCAGGACTTGCAGGCCCTGGCCGCTTTCCGAGCGGCGCGCGTGCACGACCGCAGCGCCCGTGCCGACCTGCGCACTCAGCGCCTGCGCGTGCCAGGCGAGCTCCTCGGCGTCGTGGCGGGCGAAGTAGCCCACATCCAGCGTCTGCCACAAGGACTGTTCGCAGTCCGGCGGCAGGCCGCGCTCGGCCAGCAGCTCACGCGCCTGCTGCTTGCGCGCCTCGATCTCGGCGTGCAGGTCGGGTTGGGCGCCACCCAGGGCCCGCAGCGTCAGGCGGTAGAGGTCCTCCAGCAGCTTGCCCTTCCATGCATTCCACACCGTCGGTCCGGTGCCGCGAATGTCGGCCACCGTCAGCAGGTACAGCGCGGTGAGGGTGCGCGCGTCGCCGACCAGGGCGGCAAAGCGGCCGATCACCTCGGGGTCGTAGAGATCTTCCTTCTGCGCCACGCGGCTCATCGTCAGATGCTCGCGCACGAGGAATTCGATCAGCACCGCGGCCGGACCGGCGATGCCGTGGGCGCGGCAGAAACGGCGCACCTCGTGTGCTCCGAGCTCGCTGTGGTCGCCGCGGCGGCCCTTGGCGACGTCGTGGAAGAGTGCGGCCACGTAGAGCACCCATGGCGGATCGAAACCGGCGGCGAGCTGGCTGCACAAGGGGTACTCGTGCGCGTGTTCGGGAATCAGGAAGCGGCGCACGTTGCGCAGCACCATCAGGATGTGCTGGTCGACCGTGTAGACGTGGAAGAGGTCGTGCTGCATGCGTCCGACGATGCGCCGGAAGACCCACAGGTAGCGCCCCAGCACGCTGGTGGCGTTCATCTGCCGCAGCGCGTGCGTCTGCCCCTGGGGCTGGCACAGGATCCGCATGAAGAGCGCGCGGTTGCGCGGGTCGCGGCGGAACCGCGCACCCATCAGCGTGCGCGCGTTGTAGAGCGCGCGCAGCGTGGCCGCCGACAACCCACGCAGGCCCGGCGTGTGCTGCAGGACGAGGAAGGTCTCGAGGATGGCGTGCGGCTCCTCCTCGTACAAGGTGTCGCGCGCCACCTCGAGCAGGCCGCCCCGGTCGAGGAAGCGCGCGTTGATGGCCTGCATCGGGGCGCGCTCGGTGCCGGTGATGCGGGCCTCGATGTTCAGCAGCAGGATCTCGTTGAGCTGCGTCACCGCCTTGGCGGCCCAGTAGTAGCGGTGCATCAGCCGTTCGGAGCCGTGCTGCTCCTGCGTGGCCTGCAGTCCGAAACTCTCCGCAACGGCGGTCTGCAGGTCGAAGAGCAGGCGGTCCTCGCGCCGCGCAGCCACCAGGTGCAGCCGCGCGCGGATCAGCCGCAGCTGACCCTCGTGCTGGTGCAGCCGGCGCGCCTCGAAGGGCGTCACCAGGCCCTTGGCGCACAGCGCACGCCAGCTGTGCCCAAGGCCCGCTGCGCGAGCGACCCAGATCACCACCTGCAGGTCGCGCAGGCCGCCCGGGCTCTCCTTGCAGTTGGGCTCGAGCGCGTAGGGCGTGCCCTCGAACTTGACGTGGCGCTGGCGCATCTCGAGCGTCTTGGCGCGCAGGAAGGCGCGCGCATCGGTGGCCGCGGCCATCGCCTGCTGCAGCCGCCGCTGCAGCGCGGTGTTGCCGCACACGGGCCGGCTCTCGAGCACGGCGGTCTGCACGGTGATGTCGCGTGCGGCTTCACCCAGGCAGTCGTCGATGCTGCGCACCGAGGAGCCGATCTCAAGGCCGCTGTCCCAGCACAGCGCCACGAAGTGCTCGATCGCCGCCTGCGCCGCTGCTGCGTCCGCGGGCGTGTCGAACAAGATCATGACGTCCACGTCGGAGGCGGGGAAGAGCTCGGCACGGCCGTAGCCACCGACGGCGACGAGCACGGCGTTTGCGGGCAGGCAGGCGCTCTGCCACAGCGTGGTGAGCGTGTGGTCGACATGCCGCGCGAGCGCGCTCAGCAGTCGGGTGACCGCAGCGATCCGTGGCGGTGCGGCGGCAAACGCCGCCAGCAACGCGGCCTTGCCATCGAGGAAACGCTGCCGCAGCACCGCGACGTCGGGTGGCCCACCCGGCGAGGCAGGTGCCGGCGCGCCCGTGCTGCCGCGCGCCAGCGCCGCCACCCCGCTCATGGCGCAGCGCTCCGCGCTCAGTCTGCCGCCGCGGGCGCGGATGCGGCGATCTGCGCGCCGCCAAAGCCCAGCGGCGCGAACTCCGGCGGCGGCGGGCTGCCGGCCGAGACAGTCAGCACTTCGTAGCCCGTCTCGGTGACGAGCACGCTGTGTTCCCACTGCGCCGACAGCGAGCGGTCGCGCGTGACGATGGTCCAGCCGTCGTAGGGGCGTCCGCCCTTGCGATCCTCCTTGATCTCGCGGCGGCCGGCGTTGATCATGGGCTCGATCGTGAAGATCATCCCCGGCACCAGCTCCTCCAGCGTGCCGGGGCGGCCGTAGTGCAGCACCTGCGGCTCCTCGTGGAAGCGCGCGCCGACGCCGTGGCCACAGAACTCGCGCACGACCGAGTAGCCGTGGTGCTCGGCAAAGGTCTGGATCGCATGGCCGATGTCGCCCAGTCGCGCGCCGGGTCGCACCTTGACGATGCCCTTCCACATCGCCTCGAAGGTGATGCGGCACAGCCGCCTGGCGGCGATGCTGGCGTCGCCGACCACGTACATGCGGCTGTTGTCGCCGTGCCAGCCGTCCTTGATGATGGTGACGTCGACGTTGAGGATGTCGCCGTTCTTCAGCGGCCGGTCGTCGGGGATGCCGTGGCAGACGACGTCGTTGAGCGAG
>JADZCL010000187.1 GCA_020851615.1 Rubrivivax sp. | reverse complement strand
GCAGGCCGGCGCGCTGCATCGCCTCGAGCGTCGGGTAGGTCTTGCGGATGTCGGTGACGCCGTCGTCGCTGTGCGTGGTGGCGCCTGCCGGGTAGAGCTTGAGCGCAACCACGCCGGCGGCCTGGGCACGCGCGATCTCTGCGGGCGGCGTGGTGTCGGTGAGGTAGAGCGTCATCAGCGGCATGAAGTCGCTGCCCGCAGGGCGCGCGGCAAGGATGCGCTCGCGATAGGCGATGGCCTGTGCGGTGCTCGTCACTGCGGGCTTCAGGTTGGGCATGGCGATCGCCCGAGCGAACTGCGCGGCACTAAAGGGCAGCACGGCAGCCAGGGCTGCCCCATCCCGCAGGTGCAGGTGCCAATCGTCGGGCCGAGTGAGTGTGAGCGTTTGCGGAAGGTTCAAGGACAGCCTCTGCGGCCTGGGTACAAGAAAGCGCAGTTCACGCGGGCGACGGATCCCGGACGGCGCGCTCTTCGCGCGGCTCCAGGAAGTCCCACAGCGCCGCAGCCAGCGGCTTGGTGTGGCGTGTGGTGCCGGGGCGGGCGCGATAGGCACGGATGTCCATTGTCAGCTCGAAGCTCCCCGATGCTGCAGCGCGCACCAGCCGCCCCTCGTCGAGCTCACGCTGCACCGAGCTGATGGGCAGGAAAGCCAGGCCGTGCCCTTCCAGCGCCATCGCCTTCAGGCCCTCGGCGATGTCGGTCTCGTAGACCTTCTCGAGCAGCGGCGTCGGCTGCGCCTGCTTCAGGATGACGTCCACCAGGCGCGCCATGTAGGCCCCGGGCGCGTAGCCGAGGAAGGGCACCGCCACACCGGGCAAGGCGGGCAGGCGCAGGAGTGCCTGGCCGTCGACGCCCGCACGTGCGTAGGGCGCCAGCGTCTCCGAGCCCAGGCTGCACATGTCGTAGCGGTCGGCCGGCAGCTCCAGCGGCAGGCTCGGGTGGTGGTAGGCGATGAGCAGGTCGCAGCTGCCCTCGGTCAGGCGCAGCACGGCGTCATGCACGTTCAGCGCGTGCAGGCGCGTCTTCAACATGCCCAGCTGCGGGCGCAGGCCCATCAACCAGTGCGGGAAGAAGGTGAACGAGAGCGTATGCGGCACCGCCAGTTCGAGCACATCCTGCCCGACCGCCTGCTGGCTGCGCATCAGGTTGCGCGTGGACTGCAGCGCCGCGATCATCTCCAGCGCCTGGGCATGGAAGGTCTCGCCAGCCTGCGTCAGCCGGGTCGGGTAGGACGAGCGATCGACGAGGTCGATCCCCGCCCAGGCCTCCAGCGACTGGATGCGGCGGCTGAACGCCGGCTGCGTCACATGCCGCAACTGCGCCGCGCGCGAGAAGCTGCGCGTCTCAGCCAGCGCGATGAAGTCCTCGAGCCACTTGGTTTCCACGTTCGTGCACTCTGCTGCAATCCAGGCCTGCGGGTGCGCCCCGCCGTGCCGTGTGCGGTGGCGCCGGGCTTGCTGGGTCAGGGCGGCGGCATCCACTCCAGCGCGATGCTAAGCGCGATCGCAGGCTGCCCCCGCACTGCACGCCTGGGATACCCCACCTAGAATGCCCGCGCACCATCTCAGCAAAGGCGCGCGATGACAGCAAGGTTCCTGGGTCCAGAGCGTGCCGCACGCTTTGAGGCGCTGTGTGATCTGATCGTGCCGGGCTCGGCGCGCGTGGGGCCGGCCATCTACACCGACGCAGCATTGGCCGGCATGCCCGCGGCGCTGCGCGAGGCTGCGCTGCAGGCGATCGACGCGCTGGCGCAAGCGCACACGGCCGAGGACCTGGCGGCGCACGCGCACAGCGCCGACTTCGCGCTGGTGCGCGCGCTGGCGATCGAGGCCTTCTACAGCGACTTCGTGGCACCTGGCCGCAGCGGACCAGGCGCCTATGAAGAAATCGACTTCCAGGCGCCGCGACCGCTCGACCTCGAGCGCGACTGGTCGTGGCTGGGCATCCGCTGAAAGGGCCTGCGATGCGCGAGATGTTCGACATCGTCGTCGTCGGCTCCGGGGCTGGCGGCGGGGTGGTTGCCGCCGAGCTGGCCCTGGGCGGCCGCCGCGTGCTGCTGCTTGAGGCCGGCCGGCACCTGACCGCGGACGATTTCAGACGCTTCGAGGCCAAGGCCAACCATGACCTGTACTGGCCGATGCGCTTTGCGCCGCTGCCAGGCGGCGACGTGGTCGCCTTCCTCTCGGGCAAGAGCGTGGGCGGCTCGACGACTATCAACACCAAGGTCGCGCTGCGCGCGCACGAACGCGATATCGAGAAGTGGCACGCCGCCAGCGGCCTCACCAACGACGAGGGCCAGGCCTTCACGCTGGCCGACCTCGAGCCCTTCTACGACCGGGTGGAGAAGGTGCTGACGGTGCGCGTGCGCGACGACTGGGGCAAGTGCGTGCACACCGCGCGGGCAGGCTTCCAGGCGCTGGGCGCCGACCTCGAGCCGGTGCATTCCTACACCGACGCCAAGTGCATGAGCTACGGCTCCTGCCTGCAGGGCTGCCCGACCGACGGCGGCAAGTCGACGATGAACACCTACATCGCGCGTGCGCTCGCCGCCGGTGGCCTGGAGCTGCGCACGGGCGTGCAGGCGCAACGCGTGCTGATCGAAGGCAGCGGCGAGCGCGCACACGCCACCGGCGTCGAGTATCTCGATGCCCAGGGCCACCTGCAAGTCGCGCGCGGGCGCTTCGTCGTCGTCGCCGCAGGGGCGCTCAACACCTCGCTGCTGCTGCTGCGCTCGGGGCTCACCAACCCCGCCATCGGCCGCCACGTCGGGCTGCACCCGGTGCGCCTGGTGCACGGCCTCTTCGACGACGTGCAGGACGCCTACCGCGTCTACCCGATCAGCGCGCACTGCATGCAGCACCAGGTCGACGCCGACGGCGGCTTCGTGCTCGAGGCCTCGACGATCATGGACCCGATCGCCTTTGCCACCACCAGCCGCGACGAGCACGGCCCGCTGTGGGGCCAGCGCCTGGTCGACGCGCTGCGGGCCTACCGCCGCTGGGTCGGCGTGCTGGCGATGGTCAACGACGAGAACAATGGCGCGATTGCACTGGACGCCAACGGGCAGGAGCGGATCACGGTCGACTTCCAGGCCAGCGAGCACGCGCGCCTGGACGCCGCACTCGACTTCAGCCGCCGCGTGCTGCAGGCCGCGGGCGCCAGGCAGGTCTGCTGGACCGGCATCATCTCGACGCACACGCAGGGCGGCTGCCGCATGGGCGACGACCCCGCACGCGCGGTCGTCGACCGCAATGGCCGCACGCATGAAGTGCAAGGCCTCTATGTGGGCGACAGTGCGCTGCTGCCGCGCACGCTCTCGGTCAACCCCTCGCTCACCATCATGGCGCTGGCCACGCGGCTGGCGATGCACCTGGAAGGCGAGCTGGCGCAGACCCCGGCGCCGCACTGAGCCGCGCGGCGTCAGCCGCTGGCGGCGGTCGCTTCAACCCGGCTCTTCTGCAGCCCCCACATGCGAGCGTAGTGCCCGCCCTGCGCCAGCAGCACGGCATGCGTGCCACGCTCGACGATGCGGCCGCGATCGAGCACGATGATCTCGTGCGCATGCACGACGGTCGAGAGCCGGTGCGCGATCACCAGGGTCGTCTTGCCCTCCGCGGCGCTCTCGAGCTCGGCCTGGATGGCGCGCTCGTTGGCTGAGTCCAGCGCCGAGGTGGCCTCGTCGAAGATCAGGATGGGCGGGTTCTTCAGCAGCGTGCGTGCGATCGCCACGCGCTGCTTCTCGCCGCCGCTGAGCTTGAGCCCGCGCTCGCCCACGACGGTGTCATAGCCCCGCGGCATGGCGGCGATGAAGTCGTGGATGTGCGCCGCGCGCGCGGCGGCCTCCACCTCCTCCTGCGTGGCGCCCGGGCGGCCGTAGGCGATGTTGTAGGCGACGGTGTCGTTGAAGAGCACGGTGTCCTGCGGCACGATGCCGATCGCCCGGCGCAGGCTGTCCTGCGTCACCGCGCGGATGTCCTGCCCGTCGATGGTGATCGCGCCGCCAGCGGCGGCCACGTCGTAGAAGCGAAAGAGCAGCCGCGCCAGCGTGCTCTTGCCCGCCCCCGAGGCGCCGACCACCGCCACCGTCTGCCCGGCCGGGATCTCGAAGCACAAGTCGTGCAGGATGGGGCGCGCCGCGTCGTAGGCAAAGCTCACATGCGCAAAGCGCACTGCGCCCTGCGTGATATGCAACGCCGGGGCGCCGGGGGCATCGGCGATCTCGCGCTCGCGATCGAGCAGCGCGAACATCTTGGCGAGGTCGGTCAGGCTCTGCTTGATCTCACGGTAGATGGCGCCCAGGAAGTTCAGCGGCAGGTAGAGCTGGATCATGAAGGCGTTGACCATCACCAGGTCGCCCAGCGTCAGCCGCCCGTCGACCACGCCCTGCGTGGCGCGCCAGAGGATGGCCACCAGCGCACAGGCGATGATGAGCTGCTGCCCGCTGTTGAGCAGCGACAGCGAGCCCTGGCTGTGCAGCCGCACGCGGCGCAGCGCCTGCAGTTGCTCGTCGTAGCGGCGGGCCTCGAAAGCCTCGTTGCCGAAGTACTTGACGGTCTCGTAGTTGAGCAGCGCGTCCACCGCGCGCGTGTGCGCACCGGACTCGAGCTCGTTCACCGCGCGGCGGAACTGCGTGCGCCACTCGGTCACGGCAATCGTGAAGACAATGTAGACGGCCAGTGCGGCCAGTGTGATGCCGGCAAACGCGGCGTCGAACTTCAGCCCCATCAGCGCCAGCACCAGCAGCACCTCGAACAGCGTGGGCAGGATGCTGTAGATCGAGTAGCTGACCAGCGACTGCACCGCGCGCGTGCCGCGCTCGATGTCGCGCGTCATGCCGCCGGTCTGGCGCTCGAGGTGCCAGCGCAGGCTCAGCTCGTGCAGGTGCCGGAAGACCTGCAGCGAGATGCTGCGCGTCGTGCCCTCGGTGGCCTTGGCGAAGACCCACTCGCGCAGCTCGGTGAAAAGCGAGGTCGACAGGCGCAGCGCCCCGTAGGCGACGATCAGCCCAAGTGGCACGACAAGCAGCGCCCCGGCGCTGCCCAGGCGCGGGTCCAGGTGGTCGACGAGCTCCTTCAGCAGCAGCGGCACGCCAACGTTGGCACCCTTGGCCGCCGCCAGGAACAGCAGCGCCGCGGCCACGCGCGCGCGGTAGCGCCACAGATAGGGCAGCAGGCGGCGCAGCGTGGCCCAATCCGAACGCGCCCGCACGCCTTCGGCCGGCACGGGGGCCGGTGGCATCGCGGCTGGGCGTGAAGGTCTCATGGAAAATGCGCGCTGCTATGCAAGGAGAGATGGCCGATGACGCGTAATTCAGAAGGGCCCGCAGGGGCGACGCCGCGCCTGGCGGTGCCTGCGGGGCTGTCGCCCGACAGCGAGCTGGTGATGCGGGTGGCGCCGCTGCCGGCCGACTCCAACGCCAATGGCGACATCTTCGGCGGCTGGATCATGGCGCAAGTCG
>JADZCL010000186.1 GCA_020851615.1 Rubrivivax sp. | reverse complement strand
GATGCCGAGCTCACCGGGCAGGCGGTGGCCGCGTTCAAGCAGCGCGCCGCCGACCTGGCGCGTCAGTTCGGCTTTGCCGGCTGGGCGTTGCGCGAGGTGACCGTGCAGGGCGTGGACCTGCCGCCCATGCAGCCGATGCCGCGCATGGCGATGGCGGCGGCAGCCGCCGGTGAGGGCGCGCTGCCGATCGAGGCCGGCAAGGCCACCGTGAGCGCCAGCGTCAGCGGCAGCGTGCAGCTCTCCGCGCGCTGAGCGGCCAGGCCCAGGCCGGGCCTGGCGGGCGTTACTGGGCGAGCCAGCCGCCGTCGACGTTGATCGCCGTGCCGCGGATGTTGTCGGCCGCCGGCGAGCACAGGAACACGGCCAGTGCGGCCAGCTGCTCGGGGGTCGTGAACTGCAGTGAGGGCTGCTTCTCGGCCAGCAGACGACGCTTGGCCTCGTCGTTGTCGACGCTCTCGGCGAGGGCGCGCGCATCGACCTGCTTCTGCACGAGCGGCGTCAGCACCCACCCCGGGCAGATGGCATTGACGGTGACACCGGTGGTCGCGTTCTCGAGTGCTGCCACCTTGGTCAGCCCGACGATGCCGTGCTTGGCCGCGACGTAGGCGCTCTTGTTCACCGAGGCGACCAGGCCATGCACCGAGGCGACGTTGAGGACGCGCCCCCAGTTGCGCCTTTGCATGCCCGGCAATGCAGCCCGCATGGCGTGAAAGGCCGAGCTGAGGTTGATCGCGATGATCGCGTCCCAGCGCTCGGGTGCGAACTCGGGAATCGGCGCAACGTGCTGGATGCCGGCGTTGTTGACGAGGATGTCGCAGCTGCCCAGCTCCGCTTCGCAACGGCGCACCATGGCTTCGATCTGCTCGGGCTGGCTCATGTCCGCGCCGTCGTGGATGGCGCCGGGGTCGTGGCGGCGGGCCTGCGCCAGCGCGCCTTCGACATCGCCGAAGCCGTTGAGCATCACGCGGGCGCCGTTTTGCGCCAGGGCCAGCGCGATTCCCAGGCCGATGCCGCTGGTGGAGCCCGTGATGAGGGCGGTCTTTGCGCTGAGCATGCGGGGCGCTCCTGCTGTGGTTACGATGCCCGCATTATCGAATTCAGACTGCAACGCATCATGGGCCAGCCTGCATCACCCCGCCTGCGCGAAGTCCAGTGCCTGGACACCCGTGGCCTGCACCGCATGGCCTACTGGGAGTGGGGCGACCCGTCCAACGGGCGCGTGCTGGTTTGCGTGCACGGCCTGGCGCGCCAGGGCCGCGACTTCGACACCCTGGCGGCGGACCTGTGCGGCCACTACCGTGTCGTCTGCCCGGACGTCGTCGGTCGCGGGCGCAGCGACTGGCTGGCTGACCCGATGGGCTACTCGATCCCGGCCTACGTTGCCGACATGGTGACGCTGCTGGCGCGCCTGGATGCGACGCAGCTGGACTGGGTTGGCACCTCGATGGGCGGCTTGATCGGCCTGGGCGTGGCCGCGCTCGCTGGATCACCGCTGCATCGCCTGGTGCTCAACGATGTCGGGCCGGCGATCGAGCCGGCAGCGCTGGCGCGCATTGGCACCTATATCGGCGCTGCGGTGCGCTGGCGCACGGTCGAGGAGGCCGCCGACGCGCTGTGGGCCATCAGCCAGAGCTTTGGCCCGCACTCGCGCGAGCAGTGGCTGGCCTTGACACGCCCGCAACTGGTGGCCGAGGGCGATGGCTTCAGGCCGCACTACGACCCGGCCATCGCGGTGCCCTTCAAGGCCATCACGCCGGAGCTGGTGCGCGCCGGCGAGGCCGCGCTCTGGGCGGCGTGGGACAGCCTGCGCCTGCCGGTCCTGTTGCTGCGCGGTGCGCAGTCGGATCTGCTTTCTGCGGCGACGGCGCAGGCCATGGTCACGCGCGGCCCCAAGGCCAGGCTGGTCGAATTCAGCGGCGTGGGGCACGCACCCACGCTCGTGCAGCCCGAGCAGCGGCAGGCGGTGCGCGACTTCCTGCTCGCGCCCTGAGCAGGTACTGCCGGCGCGGCGGATGAAGGCGGAAGGGGGCAGGTGATGAAGACCGGTGTGGCCGAGGCGCAGGCGCTGGCGGCACCCATCGTCCAGCTGACCGATACCGTGGCCGCGGCCGAGGGCGCCCAGACGCTGCAGCGCGCCCGCGCCTTTGCCGAACCCCTGCTGTCCGGGCAGGTGCGCGGCTCGGGCGAGGAGGCGCTCGCGCATGCCGACGGGGTGGCAGGCATCCTGGCGGCGATCGGCGCTGCCCCGGGCATGCAGGCGGCGGCCTATCTGGTCTACGCGAGCGACTACCTGCAACGCCCGCAGGAGGTCATCGCACGGGCATTCGGGCCATCCAACGCCAGCCTGGTGATGCTGACGCGGCAGCTGGTGCAGATCCAGCGTGCCGCGCGCGACGCGGCGATCGGCGGGGCCGCGCGCGCGCAGCAGACCGAGCGCGTGCGCAAGATGCTGCTTGCCTTTGGCCGCGACCTGCGGGTCGTCCTGCTGCGTCTGGCCTCGCGGCTGCAGACGCTGCGCTGGTTCGCCGCCAGCAAGCGCCAGTGCCCGCGTGAGCTGGCCCATGAGTCGCAGGACGTGTTCGCGCCGCTGGCCAATCGCCTGGGGATCTGGCAGATCAAGTGGGAGCTGGAGGACCTGGCCTTCCGCTTCCTGGACCCGCAGGCCTATCGCCACATGGCGCAGCTGGTCGACCAGAAGCGCGCCGAGCGCGAGCAGGGTGTGGAGCAGGCGCGCCAGCACCTGGCCGCACTGCTGTCCGATGCGCGCATCCGTGCCGAGGTGCTGGGTCGGCCCAAGCACCTCTACAGCATCTGGAAGAAGATGCAGGGCAAGGGCCTGTCCTTCGAGCGCGTCTTCGACGTGCGCGCGCTGCGCGTGATCGTCGAGGACGCCGCGGCCTGCTACGCGGCGCTGGCCCGCGTGCACGAGGCCTACACGCCGGTCGCGGGCGAGTTCGATGACTACATCGCCCGCCCCAAGGCCAACGGCTACCAGTCGCTGCACACGGTGGTGCATGGCCAGGACGGGCGCCCGCTCGAGGTGCAGATCCGCACCCGCGCGATGCACGATCACGCCGAGTACGGCGTGGCCGCGCACTGGCTGTACAAGGAGGCCGGCACGCGCGGCCCTGGCGGTGTGGCCGCCAGCGGGGCCTACCAGCAGCGCCTGGCCGATGCGCGCAAGGCGGTGCTGCGCGAGCTGCTGGCCTGGGAGCGGGACTTCAGCCGCACGCAGCACCGGGGCACGACGGCCTCGCCGCCATCGGCGCAGGCCGAGCCGGCGGTCGGCGTCGATCTGGACGACCGCATCTACGTCTTCACGCCGCAGGCCGCGCTCATCGACCTGCCTGCGGGCGCAACGCCGGTGGACTTCGCCTACACGCTGCACACCGACCTCGGCCATCGCTGCCGCGGTGCGCGGGTGGATGGGGCAATGGTGCCGCTGAGTACGCCCCTGGCCAACGGCCAGACGGTTGACATCATCGTCGCCAAGGACGGTGGGCCCTCGCTGGACTGGCTCAATCCGGAGCTGCACTACCTGCAGAGCCCGCGTGCGCGCGCCAAGGTGCGGGCGTGGTTCAACGCCCAGGCGCTGGCGCAGACGCTGGCGCGTGGACGCGAGCAGGTCGAGAAGCTGCTGCAGCGGGAAGGCCGCACCGCGCTCAAGCTCGAGCACCTGGCCGAGCAGTTGGGCTTCAAGTCGGCCGAGGCGCTGTTCGAGGTCGTCGGCAAGGACGAATACTCGCTGCGCAACATCGAGAACCTCCTGCGCCCGGCGCCGGTGCAAGGGGCGGAAGCCGAGGCCCCCCTGCTCAAGCGCGTGCGCAGCGACAAGGGCGGCGGCGGCGTGCTGGTGGTGGGCGTCGGTTCCCTGATGACGACCTTGGCACGCTGCTGTCGGCCCGCGCCGCCGGACCCGATCGGTGGATTCGTCACGCGCGGCAAGGGAGTGGCCATCCACCGCCGGGACTGCAGCAATTTCCGGCACATGGCCGAGCGCTTTCCCGGGCGCGAGATCGAGGTCCAGTGGGGTGCTGTGCCCGGTGGCGACAGGCGGGCGGTCTATCCCGTCGATGTGCTGGTCGAGGCCGAGGACCGCCAGGGCCTGCTGCGTGACATCTCCGAGGTCTTCGCCAAGGAGCGCCTCAATGTGACGGCGGTCAACACCCAGTCGCAGCGCGGCCCGCATGGCGCCAGCGCGCGCATGGTCTTCACGGTCGAGGCCGAGGATGCCGGCCGCATCGCACACGCGCTGCGTGCGGTTGCCCGTGTGGCCGGCGTGGGCAAGGCGCGCCGGCGCTGAAGGAGATCACCGGCTTGCGCGGGCGTGCACCGCGGCACGAAAGTGCTCGCGCGTGTGTGCAGCCCCAGCGCGATTCAGCCGTTCCCTGAGCGACGCGGGCAGTTTGGCCGGCTAGTCTTGCGCCATGTCCACACGTGCGGTCGCCACTTCTCCTGATCCGATCCGCTGCGGCTGGCCACGCGTGCGTCCTTCACGGCGGTGGCGGATGCATGTCGGGTTTACGCTCAAGTCGGGGGGTGCAGGGCCGATCGGACACGGGACGCTCCTGTAAGGTTACGACATCTGTTGCAAACAGTAACAAGCCACACCATGCTGCTTCAATCGAATCGTCTCCCGGCGCCCCGACTTGTCACCCTCGCGGCGCGTGTGCTGGCCTGCGCGGTGCTGGTGGCAGGCCCGGCGGTCGCGGCGCCCATCACCTTCAATCCGCTCTATACCGGGGCGGTCGCCACCCAAGCCGGGGCGCAAGCCGACTTCCGCCGCGTCGACAATGCCTGGCACGGCAGCCAGGTCCTGTGGGACGAGGACGCCAAGGCCTACGGGCAGGGGACGGCAATCGGCGGCTTTGGCTGGGGCAGCGGCCTGTGGGGTCGCGCCGACTGGGATCAGGTGATGGCCGGTGCGTCCACACCCGTGCAGCAGTGGTCGGGCGTCGTTGACCAGATCAACTTCGGCAACGCGCGCTACAACGAATGCTATGCGGGCACCTGGGGCGCCGCGGACCTGAGCCCCTTCTTCACGAACACGGTGACGGGCATTCCCTGCAGCGACAAGGAGGCGGGTGCCGCCGACCAGATGAACTGGGCGACGGCGTTCAACGGCCTCATCCGCATCACCGATGCCGGCAGCTACAACTTCAGCGTCCTCTTCGACGACGGCTTCTTCTTCCGGCTCATCGGAGCCGACGGGGCGCTGGACATGGGGCGCGACTTCCTGAATCCGCGTGACCGCCAGGGCTTCACGGACGACCTGCTGCTCTCCGAGGGGCTGTACGCCTTCGAGCTGGGCAGCTGGAACCGCCTGGGTGCGGGGGTGGTCGACCTGCGGTGGTCGCGCGACGGCGGGGCCTGGGAGCTGGTCCCGGTCGACCACATCGCCCACCTCGTGCCGGAGCCCGCACTGCCGGCCTTGCTGGCGCTGGGTCTGGCCCTTGTGGCCGGTACCCGGCGACGCCCGAGTCGATGATCAATCCCGACTCCTCCCGGTCGGTCAGGCCCGCGGCGGCGGCCACGGCCGCCGCAGCCGCCGGCCCCCGTGGGCAGGTCGGACGAAAGCCGGCGCAGGCGCCGCTGTCGCTGCGGCAGAGGGTGTGGCACACGCTGCTGGTGCTGGCCGGATGGGTGCTGTTCGCCTGGAGTTGGCAACGCGTCACCGCGGATCGACCCGAGCTGGGTGAACTGCGCTGGCTGATGATGGGGGCGCTGATCGTGGTGCCCCTGCTCACGCTGGCCTGGGTGGCCCACAACGTCGGCATCCATCGCCGCAAGGGGCCGCGGCGCAGCGTGCCAGTGGTCGAGGTGCGCTACGAGGCCGACTTCAACGGTCGATCCATCGAGGCCGACTGGACCGCACTGGCGCAGGCCAGGCGCGTGGACATCGTCGTCGACGGCTCGCGCAAGCGTTTTGTCGATGCGGACCGCCTGCCGCAACCGGCGGTGCGGCTCACCGAGAGCGTTTCATGATCGAGTCCTGGCTTTACGCGGTGCAGCACAGCTGGCCGTACGCGCTGGTGCTGGCCTTCTTTGCCGCCTATCCCATCGTGACCAGCATCATGTGGATGATCACGGCGTTGATCTTCCGCCTGCGCTGGGAGGATGCCGCCGCCGCACCCATCGAGCGCAGCGAGCGGGACTGGCCGCTGGTGAGCGTGCTCGTGCCCGCGCACAACGAGGAGGCCGTCATCGCCCGCTCGGTGCTGGCGATGCTGCGCATGGACTACCCGGCCTTCGAGGTCATCGTCATCGACGACGGCTCCACCGACGGCACGCTGGCCGCCCTGCAACCGCTGCTGGCCGACACCCGGCTGCGCATCGTGCACAAGGCCACCAACGAGGGCAAGGCGATGGCGCTCAACGATGCGCTGCCGCTGGCGCGCGGGGACATCCTGATGGGGCTGGACGCCGACGCCGAGCCCGACCCGCTGATGCTGCGCTACATCGTGCCGCACTTCGATTCACCGCGCGTGGCCGCTGTCACCGGCAACCCGCGCGTGCGCAACACCGGCAGCTTCCTTTCGCGGCTGCAGGCCGTGGAGTTCTCGTCGATCATCAGCCTGCTGCGCCGGGCACAGCGGGTGTGGGGCCGCATCGTCACGGTCTCGGGCGTGGTCGCGGCCCTGCGGCGCAGTGCGGTCCAGGACGTCGGCGGCTACAGCGCGAACATGCCCACCGAGGACATCGAGCTGACCTGGAAGCTGCAGAAGCGGCACTACGACGTCCGCTACGAGCCGCGCGCGATCTGCTGGATGACGGTACCCCTGTCCTGGCGCGGCCTGTGGCGCCAGCGGCTGCGCTGGGCGCGGGGGCTGGCGCAGGTGCTGCGCAAGCATGCCGACGTGATGGTGACCTGGAAGAGCCGCCGCCTGTGGCCGGTGTTCGTCGAGTCCTCGCTGTCCATCCTGTGGTCGGTGTGCTTCGTCTTCCTCGCCTCGCTGTGGACGCTGTCCTATGCCGTTGGCCTGCCCCCGGTGGGCGCATCCCCGATCCCCAACCTGTGGGGTATGGCGATCGCCACCTTGTGCCTGCTGCAATTGCTCACGGGCGTGCTGATCGACCGCCGCTACGACCGCGGCATCGTGCGCTTCCTGCCCTACGCCGTGTGGTATCCGCTGGTCTACTGGGCCTTCCTGGCGCTGACGACGGTACGCGCGCTGCCCTATCTGTTCAAGGCGCCCGCCCGCGAGGCCGTGCGCTGGAGCACCGCACGGACCGGGGGCGCGGCTTGAGCACGGTACGTCCGCTGCTTGGCGTGCTGTGGCTGGTGCTGGTGCCGGTGGCGCAGGCGCAGGCGCAAACCGTGGCCGCGCCGGTCCACGCCACGGCGCCTGATGAAGTCCCCACCGCGGCGTTGCGCGCCCGCGCGCGTGCCGCGGCCGAGCACCGGGCCTGGCCGCAGGCGCTGGCGGACTTCGAGCGCCTCGTGCAGCGCCATCCGGACGACGTCGAGTTGCTGGTCGAGGCAGCGCGCGTGAACGGTTACGCCGACCACAATGCGCAGGCCGCGGCGCTCTATCGTCGGGTCCTGGTGCTGGCCCCGGCACGACGCAGCGAGCTGCTGCCGGCGCTGGCCTGGCAGAGCCTGTGGGGCGGCGACGCTGCGGCGGCTGCGTCCATGTTCACCGAGCTGGCTGCCGCAACGCGCGGAGCCGGGCGCGCCGAATGGCTGGATGGACTGGGCCAGGCCCGGCAGGCGCAGGGCGATCAGCCTGGCGCGCTGCAGGCGCTGCGCGAGGCCCATGCCTTGACGCCGGGCGTCGTGCGTCTGCATCGACGCTATGCGATGTCGCTGCTCTGGAATGGCGACGAGGCCGGCGCGATCCGCGAGCTGCAGGCGCTGGTCGCGCAGCAGCCCGCTGATCGCGACCTGGCCTGGGCGCTGGCCAACGCGCGCAACTTCAACGGGCAGCATCGGGCGGCGCTGCGCGGTTTTCTTGCGCAGGCGGCGCCGACGCATCCGGGTGAGCGCGCCGACCTTGCCCGTGCCTGGCGCTGGGCGGGCTACGAAGATCGGGCCTTGCCGCTCCTGGTCGAGCCCACCGATGCCGAGGCCGCCTGGCTGCGTGACTACCGTGTGCGGCGGGAAGTGCGCCCCTATGGCTACCTGACGCTCGAGCACGCCGAGGACCGCGACCGGCTGGAAGCCGACGCGCTGGCCATCGGTGCCGGCTGGCATCCGCGCGCGGGCTCGACGCTCGAGCTGCAACTGCGCCGACTGCATCTGGATGACGCCTTCGGCACGCCGCGGGCCACGCAGATCCAGGGCGTGTACGGCTGGCGCATCGGCGAACCGGACAGCGCCAGTGGCACCTGGTGGCCCACCGTGGCGCTGAAGGCCACGCACTTTCCGGACTGGAATCCGGTCACGGCGAGTGCGCGGGTGCGCTGGGTGCCCGATGACGGCTGGCGTGTCGATGCCGAAGCCGCGCGTGAACTCGTCGAGGCACCCCGCGCGGTGTCCAACCGCGTCCATGTCGACACCGTCTCGGCAGGCGTCGAGGCTCGTCCCGATCCGCTGTGGGTCTATGCCGGCTCGGCAGCCGTGCTGCGTTTCGATGACGGCAGCACGCGCCTGCGGGCGGCCGGTCGCATCGAACGGCGCCTGCTGGCGCGACCCCGCGTGGCCGTGGGTGTGGAGGGCATGGGCTTCCAGCGTGTCTCCGGAGATCCGCAGATCGATCGCGGCTACTGGAACCCCGAGCGTTACGTGGAGGGCCGCCTCTACGCGGCGCTGACGCACGAGTTTCGGCCTTTTGACGTGCAGGCACGCATCGGCCTGGGAACGGCCAGCGAGACCGACGGCAGCGGCCGCCGCAGCCATGGCTCGCCACATCTCTGGGAAATCGGCCTGGGCTGGGACCTTGCGCCGCAACTGCGCCTGCGCCTGGCCGCGGGCGGCTCAGGGCAAGGCCTGGGCGTGGCTGCGGGCAGCGGCGGGGGCACCGGCTACTGGCGGCGCTACATCAACCTCAGCGCCAACGTCTGGTTCTGATGAAGATCAGAGGCGCAGCTGCAGCGGGGTAACTCCCCGTGCGTGAGCCGCAGAGGGCGCTCCTAGAATTGCCCGCCGACGCCCCGAGGAGCCCCATCGCATGTCCGCCACCCGCCGCAAGCCGGAACCCGGCCTCGAGACTCCGGCCAGCGACGTGCGCGTGCTCAAGAAGTACCCCAATCGACGCCTCTACGACACGCGGGCCAGCAGCTACATCACGCTGGCCGACGTGAAGAAGATGGTGCTTGCGATGGAGGACTTCGAGGTACGTGACGCCAAGACCGGCGAGGACATCACGCGCAGCATCCTGCTGCAGATCATCCTGGAAGAGGAATCCGGCGGCGTGCCGATGTTCAGCACGCAGACCCTGGCGCAGATCATTCGCTTCTACGGCCACGCCATGCAGGGGATGATGGGCGGCTTCATGGAGCACAACCTGCGTGCCTTCGCCGACCTGCAGCAGCGCATGGCCGCACAGGGCAAGGGCCTGGGCGATCCCAAGGCCTTCACCCCCGAGCTCTGGTCGCAGTTCATGGGCGCCCAGGCCCCGCTGATGCAAGGCCTGATGGGACCCTACCTCGAGCAGTCACGGGCCCTCTTCGACAAGATGCAGGAGCAACTGCACAAGGGCGTGCTCTTTCCCGGCGTGCCGGGCTTCCCGCCTGCGGGCAAGGGGGAGTGAGGGCAGGGCGGGCTGGCGCTGCGCCTTGCGCGCAGGAAGGGCCCGGCCCCGGGCACGCGATCACCGACAATCGGGGCATGCCTTCTCCCGAGACTTTGCAGGCCGGCGTGCCCCAAGTGCCGGTGCGTGCGCCGACGGTCGGTTTCATTTCGCTGGGTTGCCCCAAGGCGCTGACCGACTCCGAGCTGATCGTCACGCAGTTGCGTGCCGAGGGCTACGAGACGAGCAAGACCCTGCAGGGCGCGGACCTCGTCATCGTCAATACCTGCGGCTTCATCGACGAGGCGGTGAAGGAGAGCCTGGACACCATCGGCGAGGCGCTGGCCGAGAACGGTCGTGTGATCGTCACCGGCTGTCTGGGTGCCAAGCCGGGCCAGGCCGGCGGCACGCTCGTGCAGGACGTGCATCCCAAGGTCCTGGCGGTCACCGGCCCGCACGCGACGCAGGAAGTGATGGATGCGGTCCATCGTGCGGTGCCCAAGCCGCACGACCCCTTCGTCGACCTCGTGCCTGCGGCGCGGGCGCAGTTCCGCGGTGTCGCCGGGATCAAGCTCACGCCGCGGCACTACGCCTACCTGAAGATCAGCGAAGGCTGCAACCACGGCTGCACTTTCTGCATCATCCCAAGCCTGCGCGGCCCACTCGCCTCGCGGCCGATCGGCGACGTGCTGGCCGAAGCGCGGGCACTGTTCGAGTCGGGCGTGAAGGAACTGCTCGTCGTCAGCCAGGACACGAGTGCCTACGGTGTGGACCTCAAGTACCGCACCGGCTTCTGGGACGGGCGACCCCTGAAGACGCGCCTCTTCGAGCTGTGCGAGGCGCTGGCTGCGCTGGCACAGGGGCATGGTGCCTGGGTGCGGCTGCACTACGTCTACCCGTATCCCCATGTCGACCAGGTGCTGCCGCTGATGGCCGACGGGCGCATCCTGCCCTACCTTGACGTGCCCTTCCAGCACGCACACCCGGACGTGCTGGCGCGGATGAGGCGACCCGCCAGCGGCGAGCGCAACCTCGAGCGCCTGGCGACCTGGCGCCAGGCCTGCCCCGAACTGGTCGTGCGCTCGACCTTCATTGCCGGCTTTCCCGGCGAGACCGAAGCCGAGTTCGAGTACCTGCTGCAGTTCATGCGCGAGGCGCAGATCGACCGTGCCGGCTGCTTTGCGTATTCCCCGGTCGCCGGCGCACAGGCCAACGATCTGCCCGGCCAGTTGCCGCAGGCGCTGCGCGAGGAGCGCCGGGCGCGCTTCATGGCGGTGGCCGAAGAGGTGTCGGCGCAGCGGCTGCAGCGGCGAGTCGGCGCCACGATGCAGGTGCTCGTCGACCACGCACCGGCGCTGGGCCGCAAGGGCGGGCGCGGCCGCAGCTATGCCGACGCACCCGAGATCGACGGCATCGTCCACCTGCTGCCGCCCGAGAAGGCGAGCAAGACCCTGAAGGTCGGCGAGTTCACGCGTGCCCGTATCGTCCGTGCCCAGGGGCATGACCTCGTGGGCGTGCCGGTTTGAAGCGTCCGTGTCAGGACCCCGCCCGTCTTTCCGCATTCACCGTCTGCCGCCTGCCATGAGCGAATTCGACATCACCCCGCTGATCCACCATCCCTATCGTCCGCCGGAGGGCTTCAGCGCGCCGCAGGCGGGGGTGCACAAGGCTTCGACGGTGCTCTTCCCGACCGTGGCGGCGATGCGCAACCGCGACTGGCGCAGCCGCAGCGGCTACACCTACGGTCTGCACGGCACGCCCACCACCTTCCTGCTCGAGGAACGACTCGCGGCGCTGGAGGGCGGCAGCGAGTGCGTGCTGGCACCCAGCGGCCTGGCCGCGATCGCGCTCGTCGACCAGGCGCTGCTGGCCAGCGGCGACGAGGTGCTGCTGCCCGACAACGTCTACGGGCCCAGCCGGGAACTGGCGCGCAACGAACTGCTGCGCTGGGGCATCGCGCACCGCTTCTACGACCCGATGGATGCCGCCGCCCTGGCGTTCATGATCACGCCGGCGACCAAGCTCGTCTGGCTCGAGGCCGCAGGTTCGGTCACGATGGAGTTTCCTGACCTCGTCAACCTCGTTGCCGCGGCAAAGGCGCGTGGCGTGACGACGGCGCTGGACAACACCTGGGGGGCCGGCCTGGCGTTCCGGCCGTTCGACCTCGGCATCGACATCGTCATGCAGGCGCTCACCAAGTTTCCCTCCGGTGGTGGAGACGTGCTGATGGGCTCGGTGACAACGCGCAACGCGACGCTGCACGAGCGCCTCAAGCTCACGCACATGCACCTGGGTCTGGGCGTGGCCGCCAACGACGCCGAACTGATCCTGCGCTCGCTGCCCTCGATCGGCGTGCGCTACGCCGCCCACGACGCCACGGCGCGCCAGCTTGCTGCATGGCTGGGTGCGCGGCCCGAGGTGGCGCGGGTGCTGCACCCGGCCTTCGAGTCCTGCCCCGGACATGCGCACTGGAAGAGCCTGTGCAGTTCCGCCGCCGGCCTGTTCTCGGTGATGCTCGATGCGCGCTACAGCCAGGCGCAGGTCGATGCCTTCGTTGATGCACTGACCCTGTTTGGAATCGGCTATTCCTGGGGCGGGCCGATGAGCCTGGCCGTGCCTTACGACCTCAAGGCCATGCGTGGCGACAGGGCCTACGCCGGCTCGCTGGTGCGCTTCTCGATCGGCCTGGAGTCGGTTGCAGCCCTGCAGGCCGACTTGGAGCAGGCGCTGCGCAAGCTGGCTTGAGCGCGGCGCGTGGCACGGCCGGTATTCAGCCGCCGGCCTTGGGGCCGGAGATCTTGTGGCGCATCAGCCGCCCCTTCTCGCGTTCCCAGTCCTTCTTCTTCTCGCTCTCGCGCTTGTC
>JADZCL010000185.1 GCA_020851615.1 Rubrivivax sp. | reverse complement strand
TGGTTCGTGCGCGGCGGAATTCGCACTTTCGTCACTGTCGAGCACCGCAAGCGCGGCTGGAAGCCACCGCTGCCGGTGGATTTGAGCGGTTTTGCGCAGTGAGCGCAGGTGCGGCACCGCTGGTCGTGCGCCCGCCCTGGCAGAAGTACGCCGTGGATGTGCGTGCCAGCCTGATCGATGGCCACGGCGTCTTTGCCGGCGAGCCGATTCCCCGCCGGCGCAAGATCGGCGAGATCCGCGGCGAGTCGATCAGCGTGCGCGAGGCGCGCATCCGCGCCACGCGTGCGGCGCGTGTCATGATCGTCGAGCTCTCGGAGAAGAGGGCCATCGACTTCTCCCGCAGCAGCGACCCCATGCGCTTCACCAACCACAGTTGCGGCGCCAATGCGCGCCTGTGCATCCGGCAGGGTCGCGTCGAGTTCTACGCGCTGCGCGACATCCAGCCTGACGAGGAGATCACCGTCGACTACGGCGAAACCCATCACGAAGGGCGCCTGCGCTGCCAATGCGGCGCCCCCGGCTGCCGGGGTGCGCTCTGATCGCAAGCCTGTGCCGCAGCCGCAACCCGGCCAAACTATGAACCCCCTGCTGCAGAAGCTGCACCCCTACCCCTTCGAGCGCTGGCGCGCGCTCACCGAGGGCATCCGCCCCCCGGCGGCGCTGGCGCCTATCCATCTCAGCATCGGCGAGCCACGCCATGCCACGCCAGGGCTGGTGCGCGAGGCCATCGGCGCCCATCTGGATGCGCTCGCTGTCTACCCGCCCACGATCGGCGGCGCCGACCTGCGCCAGGCCTGCGGGGCGTGGCTGCAGCGCCGCCATGGCGTGGCGGTCGACCCCGCCACGCAGATCCTGCCGGTCAACGGTTCGCGCGAGGCCTTGTTCGCCTTCGCGCAGGTCGTGGTCGATCCGACCCGGCCCGACCCCATCGTCGTCTGCCCCAATCCCTTCTATCAGATCTACGAAGGCGCCGCGCTTCTGGCGGGTGCGCGCACGGCACTGGCCAACTCCGACCCGGCACGCAACTTCGCCGCCGACTGGTCGCTGATCGACGACGCCACCTGGGCGCACACGCAACTGCTCTATGTCTGCTCGCCGGGCAACCCGACCGGCGCGGTGATGTCGCTTGCCGAGTGGGAGCAGCTCTTTGCCCTCTCGGACCGCTACGGCTTCGTGATCGCCAGCGACGAGTGCTATTCCGAGATCTGGTTCGGCGACGAGGCGCCGCTGAGCGGCCTGGCCGCAGCCGCCCGCCTGGGCCGGCACGACTTCCGCCGCCTGATGGTCTTCACCAGCCTGTCCAAGCGCAGCAACGTCCCCGGGCTGCGCGCGGGCTTCGTGGCCGGGAGTGCCGAACTGATGCGCGCCTTCCTGCTCTATCGCACCTACCACGGCGGGGCCATGGGCGGCCTGGTGCAGGCCGCCAGCATCGCGGCCTGGGGCGACGAGGCCCACGTGGACGCCAACCGCGAGCTCTACCGCCGCAAGTTCACCCAGGTCACGCCACTGCTGGCACGCGTGCTCGACGTGCGCCTGCCCGATGCCGGGTTCTACCTCTGGGCGGGCATCGGCGCGCAGTGCGGCGGCGACGACGTCGCCTGGGCCCAGGGGCTGCTCGCTCAATACAATGTGACGGTGCTTCCCGGCAGCCTGCTCGCGCGCAGCGCGCATGGCCACAACCCGGGCGCAGGGCGCATCCGCATGGCCCTGGTGGCCGATCCCGCGCAATGCCTCGAGGCCGCCCAGCGCATCGCCTCCTACTCCGAAAGCCTTTCATGAGCCAAGACCTCCAGTCCATCATCGACCTCGCCTGGGAAGGCCGCAGCTCGCTCTCGCCAGCCAGCGTCGATGTCCGCATCCGCGAGGCCGTCGAGCAGGTGATCGCCGACCTCAACGCCGGCCGCATCCGCGTCGCCGAGCGCCAGGGCGTGGGCCAGTGGAGCGTCAACCAATGGGTGAAGAAGGCCGTGCTGCTGTCCTTCCGCCTGAAGGACAACCACGTCATGCACGCCGGCGACCTGAGCTTCTTCGACAAGGTCGAGACCAAGTTCAGCCATGTCAGCGAGAGCGCCATGACGGCCACCGGCATCCGCGTCGTGCCGCCGGCCGTGGCGCGCCGCGGCAGCTACCTGGCGAAGAACGTGGTGCTGATGCCGAGCTACGTCAACATCGGCGCCTACGTCGACGAAGGCACGATGGTCGACACCTGGGCCACCGTAGGCTCGTGCGCACAGATCGGCAAGGGCGTGCACCTCTCGGGCGGTGTCGGCATCGGCGGCGTGCTCGAGCCCCTGCAGGCGAATCCGACCATCATCGAGGACAACTGCTTCATCGGCGCGCGCTCCGAAGTCGTCGAGGGTGTCATCGTCGAGGAGAACTCGGTGCTCGGCATGGGCGTCTACCTGGGCCAGAGCACGCCCATCTTCGACCGCGAGAGCGGCCAGACCAGCTACGGCCGCGTGCCCAGCGGCAGCGTCGTGGTGAGCGGCAACTTGCCGCGCACCACCGCCGCCGGACAGCCCTACAGCCTGTACGCCGCCGTCATCGTCAAGCGCGTGGACGCCCAGACGCGCAGCAAGACCAGCATCAACGAGTTGCTGCGCGCCTGAGCGCAGGCCAGCCCGAACGCCAGCAGGCATCAAGCGGAGGAGCGCGATGAGCGGGAACATGGAACGCGTGCTGCGGCTGATGGCCGAGAAGAGCGCCTCCGACGTCTACATGTCGGCCAATACGCCCATCCTCATCAAGATCCACGGCCAGATCATGCAGCTCTCGGACCAGCTGCTGACGCCGGCGCAGACGCGCCAGCTGCTGGCCGAGCTGCTGACGCCGCAGCAGCTGGAGGAACTGGACGACACCGGCGAGCTCAACGTCGGCATCGGCGTGGCGCGGGTGGGCAGCTTCCGCCTCTCGGCCTTCAAGCAGCGCGGCAGCATCGCCGCGGTCTTTCGCTGCATCCCGCAGGAGATCCCTTCGCTGGACTCGCTGGGCGTGCCGGCGATGCTCTCGCAGCTCGTCGTCGAGAAGCGCGGCCTGATCCTGATGGTGGGCGCCACCGGCACCGGCAAGAGCACGACGCTGGCCTCGATGCTCGAATGGCGCAACCAGCAGCTCACCGGGCACATCCTGACGATCGAGGACCCGATCGAGTTCCTCTTCAGCAACAAGCGCTCGATCGTCAACCAGCGCGAGGTCGGGCGCGACACGGCGTCGCTGCAGGTGGCGCTGCGCAACGCGCTGCGCCAGGCGCCGGACTGCATCCTGATCGGCGAGATCCGCGACCGCGAGACCATGACCGCGGCGATCAGCTACGCGCTCTCCGGGCACCTCGTGCTGGCCACGCTGCACGCCAACAACAGCTATCACGCGCTGGGGCGGATCCTGTCCTTCTACACGCCCGAGTCCCGACCGGCGCTGCTGTCGGACCTGGCCTCCGGCCTGCGCGCGATCGTCTCGCAGCGGCTCCTGCGCAGCAACGTCGGCGGCCGCATCCCGGCGGTGGAGGTGCTGCTCAACAGCAAGTACATCTCCGAACTGATCGAGAAGGGCGACTTCTCCTCGGTCAAGGAGGCGATGGAGAAGTCCATGGCCGAAGGTTCGCAGACCTTCGAGCAGGACATCGCCCGCCTCATCAAGGACAACACGATCAGCCGCGACGAAGGCATGGCGCAGGCCGATTCGCCAACCAACCTGCTGTGGCGGCTGCAGAACGAGCTGCAGCCGGTCTCGCGCGTGCAGCCCAAGAAGGAAGAGCCCGAGCAGCCCAGCTTCACCGAGATCACGCTGGACGTGCGGCCCGACGACGGCACGCCGGTGGCGCCGTGGATGGTCCGCCGATGACGCCCACGCTGCGCCTGGCCGAGGAGCTGATTGCCTGCGCGTCGGTGAGCCCCGCCGACGGCGGCTGCCAGGCGCTCCTGGCATCGCGCCTGGCTGCAGCCGGCTTCGTGTGCACACCGCTGCCGCATGGCCCGGGCGACTGGCGGGTCAGCAACCTGTGGGCGCTGCGTGAAGGCCGGCGGCCCGGCCCGACCGTCGCCCTGGCCGGGCACACCGATGTCGTGCCGCCGGGGCCCGACGCCGCCTGGACGACACCGCCGTTCGTGCCCTCGCATCGGGGCGGCCGCCTGTACGGCCGCGGTGCCGCGGACATGAAGACCTCGGTCGCGGCGATGGTCGTCGCGGCCGAGGAATTCGTCATTGCGCACCCTGACCACGCCGGGGCAATCGCCTTCCTGCTGACCAGCGACGAGGAGGCCCACGCACTGGACGGCACGCTGCACATCGTCGAGTGGCTGCAGGCGCGCGGCCAGCGCCTGCAGGCCTGCATCGTCGGTGAGCCGACCTCGGTGCAGCACCTGGGCGACACGATCAAGAACGGCCGCCGCGGCAGCCTGAGCGCACGCCTGCGCGTGCACGGCGTCCAAGGCCACGTCGCCTACCCGCACCTGGCACGCAACCCGGTGCACCTGCTGGCGCCGGCACTGGCCGAATTGGCCGCCACGCGCTGGGACGATGGCGACGCGCACTTCCCGCCCACCACCTGGCAGGCAAGCAATCTCCACGCCGGGACCGGTGCGGGCAACGTCATCCCCGCCGAGGCGGTGCTCGACTTCAATTTCCGCTTCGCGCCTGCAAGCACGCCCGCGGCGCTGCAGGAGCGTGTGCAGGCGATCCTGCAGCGCCATGCGCTCGATTTCGAACTCGCCTGGAACCTTGGCGCCGAGCCCTTTCTGACCGTGCCAGGAACGCTCTGCACTGCACTGACGCAGGCCATCGAGGCCGAGTGCGGGCGCACACCCGAGCTCTCGACCAGTGGCGGCACGTCCGACGGACGCTTCATCCGCCGCGTATGCGACCAGGTCGTTGAATTCGGGCCCGTCAACGCCAGCATCCACCAGGTCGACGAGCACATCGAAGTGGCCACCATCGACCCGCTGAAGAACGTGTACCGGCGCACACTGGAGTTGCTGCTGGCATGAAACTGATCGAGGCCGTCGAGCGCGCGGCGGCGCAGCTCGATGCAGCGGGGGTGAGCTTCGGCCACGGCACGACCAACGCCTTCGATGAAGCGGCCTGGCTCGTGTTGTGGCGGCTGGCGTTGCCGCTGGACGCGCTCGACCCCGCAGCCACGCGCGAAGTCGGCGCCGTCGAACAGGCCGCGATCGACACGCTCGTGCAGCAGCGCATCACGACGCGTGCACCCCTGGCCTACCTCACCGGCGAGGCCTGGCTGCAGGGCCTGCCGTTTCACGTCGATGCGCGCAGCATCGTGCCGCGTTCGCCGATCGCCGAGGTGATCGTCCAGGGGCTGGCCGAGCCCTGGCTGCAGGAGCCACCGGCGCGCATCCTCGATCTGTGCACCGGCAACGGCAGCCTGGCGGTGCTGGCTGCGCTGGCCTGGCCGCAGGCCCGCGTCGACGCCACCGATCTCTCGGCGCAGGCCCTTGCGGTTGCCGAGCGCAACGTGCATCGCCACAACCTGGGCGAGCGAGTCCGGCTGCGCCAAGGCGATGGCCTGGCTGCCGCCGCAGGCCGCTACTCACTCGTGCTCTGCAACCCCCCTTACGTGCCCGAGGCGTCGATGCAGGGCCTGCCGCCCGAGTACCACGCCGAACCTGCGCTGGCCCTGGCCGGTGGCGCGGACGGCATGGATTTCATCCGTCCGCTGCTGCGCGAGCTGCCCGCCTTCCTGGCGCCCGGCGGCGTGCTGCTGCTCGAGGTCGGCCACGAGCGCGCGCATTTCGAAGCCGCCTTTCCCCACCTGCAGCCGGTCTGGCTGGCCACCAGTGCGGGTGACGATGCCGTGCTGCTGCTGACGGCGGAGGACCTGCGGTGATCACCTTGCGCGGCGTCACGCTGCGCCGGGGCAGCAAGGTCGTGCTCGAGCAGGCGAGCCTGACGCTGCAACCTGGCGAGAAGGTCGGTCTGGTCGGGCGCAATGGCGCCGGCAAGTCCAGCCTGTTCGCCTTGCTGGCTGGCCGCTTGCAAGCCGATGTGGGCGAGGTCGAACTGCCGCCGCGCTGGCAGTTCGCCGAAGTGGCCCAGGAGATGCCCGAGACCGCTGCGAGCGCGACTGCCTTCGTGCTGGAGGGCGACCTGCCGCTGCAGCGCGCGCACTCCCGTCTCGCTGCCGCCGAGGCCAGCGGCGACGGCCACGCGATCGCGCAGGCGCACCTGGCCCTGGAGGAGGCCGGCGCCTTCGATGCCCGTGCGCGCGCCCAGGCGCTGCTGCTGGGCCTGGGCTTTCGCGTCGAACAGCTCGATGCGCCGGTTGACAGCTTCAGCGGCGGCTGGCGCATGCGGCTGCAGCTGGCGCGCGCGTTGATGTGTCCGGCCGATCTGCTGCTGCTGGACGAGCCGACCAACCACCTCGACCTCGATGCGCTGGTGTGGCTGGAGTCCTGGCTCGCGCGCTTCGACGGCACGCTGCTCGTCATCAGCCACGACCGCGAGTTCCTGGACGCGATCTGCAAGGTCATCGTCCATCTCGACGACACCAGTCTCGTGCGCTACGGCGGCAACTACAGCGCATTCGAGGAGATGCGCGCCGAGCGCATCGCGCAGGCGCGCGCGGCCTTCAGCCGGCAGCAGGAGCGCATCGCGCACCTGCAGCGCTTCGTCGACCGCTTCAAGGCCAAGGCGAGCAAGGCGCGCCAGGCCCAGAGCCGCCTCAAGGCGCTGGCAAGGATGGAGAAGCTTGCCCCGGTGCTGACCGCCAGCGACTTCGATTTCGAGTTCCGCGAACCCGCAAGCCTGCCCAACCCCATGCTGGTGCTCGACCAGCTCGCCTGCGGCTACGGCGAGCAGGCCATCCTGCGCGCGGTCAGCCGCAGCGTGCTGGCCGGGCAGCGTATCGGCATCCTGGGCGCCAACGGCCAGGGCAAGTCGACCCTGGTGAAGACGATTGCGCGCGCCTTGCCACCCCTGGCCGGGCACATCACCGAGGGCAAGGGGCTGGTGATCGGCTACTTTGCACAACAGGAGCTGGACCTGCTGCGACCGGACGAGGGACCGCTTGCGCATCTCGTTCGCCTGGCGCGCGACCAGGGGCCACCGGCGCGCGAGCAGGAGCTGCGCGACTTTCTTGGACGCTTCCGCTTCGGTGGCGAGATGGTCGCGCAGGCGGTGGGCTCGCTGTCGGGCGGCGAGAAGGCACGGCTGGTGCTGGCAATGCTGGTCTGGCAGCGTCCCAACCTGCTGCTGCTGGACGAGCCGACCAACCACCTCGACCTCGATACCCGTGAGGCGCTGTCGATTGCGCTCAATGAATTCGAAGGCACGGTGATGCTCGTCAGCCACGACCGCGCCCTGCTGCGCGAGACCTGCGACGAGTTCTGGCTCGTCACCCACGGCGGGGTACAGCCCTTCGACGGTGATCTGGACGACTACCAGCGCTGGCTCCTCGACGTCTCGCGTGCATTGGCCAAGGGCCAGGCCGCGCCGCTGCCCCC
>JADZCL010000184.1 GCA_020851615.1 Rubrivivax sp. | reverse complement strand
GTGCTCGTTGCGCCGACCTCGCCTTCGAGCATCGCGGCGATGTGGCGCGTGAGGGCCAGGCCAAGCCCCGTGCCCCCGTGCTGCCGGCTGATTGACGCGTCGCCCTGCTCGAAGGCCTCGAAGATGCGTGACAGTCGCTCCGGTGCAATGCCCGCCCCGGTATCGGTGACCTCGAAGCGCACCAGCACGCCTGACCCCGCTTCGCGCAGCAGTTCGCCGCGCAGCCGTACCCAGCCGCGCTCGGTGAACTTGACGGCATTGCTCAGCAGGTTGATGAGCGCCTGCGACAGCCGGGTGGAATCGCCGCGCATCCGCGCGGGCAGGCCGTCGGTGTCGACGATCAGCTCCAGGCCCTTGTCGCGCGCGCGCGTACCAACCATGTCGAAGCTGCGTGCGAGCAATTCGTCGAGTGCGAACTCGGCCTCCTCAAGCACCATCTTGCCGGCCTCGATCTTGGACAGGTCGAGGATGTCGTTGATCACCTGCAGCAGGTGACGGCCCGCATCGTCGACTTTCTGCAGCCGCTCGCGCTGCACGGCGTCGCGGGTGTCGCGGGCGACCAGGTGGCTGAAGCCGAGGATGGCGTTCATCGGCGTGCGGATCTCGTGGCTCATGTTGGCAAGGAAGGCGCTCTTGGCGCGATTGGCAGCCTCGGCCTCGCTGGCGCGCCGTGCCAGTTCCTCTTGCATCTGGGCGATGGCCGCCGTGCGATGTGCCACTTGTTCCTCGAGGTCGGTCTGGTGCGATTCAAGTGCACGCCGCGCCTGCACCACGGGTGTGATGTCGTCGGCCTCCATGATCAAGCCGCCGATCACGCCATCGGCATCACGCCAGGGAAAGACAGCCCACCGCAGGAAGTGCTCCACCCCCTCGGGGTCACACCACATGTCTTCCTCCTTGCGCACCGGCTCACCCGCCAAGGCACGGCGATAGACAGCCAGCCAGGCTTCAGGGTGATCGGGATAGAAGGCCCGATGGTCCACGCCAGTCAGGTCAGTGGCACCGCGCCCGTAGGCCTGCAGCCAGTGCGCACTGGCTGCAAGGTACCTGAGATCGCGATCGAACATGGCCATGGTGTTCGGCGCCTCGCGCACGAAACCCGCGAGCTGGGCCATCGAGCGGCGCTGGCTTTGCTCGAGCTGCTTGCGCGCCGTGATGTCGCGGTGCACGCCGAAGATGGCCTGTACCGCGCCATCGGGCCCGAGGATGCGGTGGCCGCTTGATTCACCCCAGAACACGCTGCCGTCCCGGCGCCGGTAGCGCATTTCGTAGAGACCTTCGTCACCTGCCGCGCCGGCTCCGTAGCGACGCTGCCCCTGGGTGACGAAGTCCGTGTGCTCGGCGTAGATGAGTTCCGTCGAGCGCCCGATGACATCGGCTGCACGCCAGCCGAACAGGCGTTCGAAAGCCGGGTTGACCTGGACGATGCGGCGCTCGAGGTCGCTGAAGACCAGTGCATCACCCATGGCTTCGAACATCGCGCGCAGGTGCGACTCGGCACCGCTGCGTGCCTGCTCGGCCGCTCGCGCCTCGTCACGCGCGCTTTGGGCCTCACGGCGCAAGGCCTCCTGGGTCAGGCGCCCCGCAGCCAGAAGCACGGCCAGCGTCAGCGATCCGGTGACGGCCACCGGGTGGGCAAATGCCCCCGGATAGGCCAGTACGACCGTGGCCACGCTGGCCACTGCAGTGAGCAGCACGATGTCCCACCCGCTGAGCACCAGTGCACAGACAAATGGCACCCAGAAGGCCTGTGGAATCGTCGCGCGCGCAAAGGCCTGCGGATTGAACATCAGTGCCAGCGCCAGGCTCATGAAGAGCGGCATCCAGGCTGCAGCGCGATCGAGTCGGCGCGCGTACAGCAGCGTGGTGACGGCAAAGGCGAGCAGGAAGCAGGTCACGCCCGCTGCGCGCCGCAGGCGAACCGCCGGGTCGAGCTCGGGCGGGACAAGCTGACCCAACGCCACCAACAGGGGCTGCAGCATCGACACCAGTGAGAGCAGGGTTGCAGCACCCAAGGCCACGAGCGTGAGTCGCCGGCGATCGATGCGCAAGGCCAGCAGGTTCTGCCAGACGCGACCCCCTGCAGACGAGACGTCCAAGCTTGCCCTCCCCACACGGCCGGTCGCCGTGCCGCGCCATCATGCCCGAGCCGCGCACCGGTTGGCAGTGCGGCAGCGTATGCCGCGACGCCAGGCGTGCAAGGCTCCCCGTCGGCGACCGTACCCCTCGTTCAGCCGGCCAACAGTCGACGCAGCCCGTCCTCGTCCAGGACTGTGATGCCGAGTTCCCGGGCTTTGTCGAGCTTGCTGCCCGCCTCGCTGCCGGCGATGACGGCATGGGTCTTCTTCGACACCGAGCCAGCCACCTTGCCACCGGCGGCTTCGATCAAGGCCTTGGCGTCGTCACGCGTGAGCGTGGGCAGGGTTCCGGTCAGCACCAGCGTGCGTCCGGCGAGCGGGGCCGCTGCGGCAGCTTGGGGTGAGGATGCGGCCCGGGCATCGTGCTCTTCCCAATGCAAGCCGGCGGCGCGCAGTTGCTGCAGCACCTCGCGGTTGTGCGCCTGCGTCAAGAAGGTGTGGATGCTGCGCGCGACCACCGGACCGACGTCAGGCACCTGCTGCAGCGCCTCGGGCGGCGCGTCCATCAGCCGCTCCAGACTGCCGAAATGACCGGCCAGGTCGCGGGCGGTGGCCTCGCCGACATGGCGGATGCCCAGGGCGTAGAGAAAGCGCGCAAGCGTCGTCGCCTTGCTGCGCTCAAGCATCGCCACCAGGTTGGCTGCACTGCGCTGCCCCATGCGCTCGAGCGCAGCCAGACGCGCCGCATCGAGCCCGTACAGCTCGGGCAGGCCCTTCACAAGGCCGCTGTCAACGAGCTGGTCGACGAGCTTTTCACCAAGCCCCTCGATGTCCAGCGCCCGCCGGCTGGCAAAGTGCAGCAGCGCCTGCTTGCGCTGTGCGGGGCAGAAGAGGCCACCGCTGCAGCGGTGCTCGACGCTGCCGCGCTCGCGCAGGACAACGCTGGCACAGGCCGGGCAGGTGGCTGGCATGCGGAAGTTGGGGACGTAGCGCGTGCGCGGTTCGGCAATGCGCCCGACGATTTCCGGAATCACATCGCCCGCGCGCCGCACGATGACCGCGTCCCCTACCCGCACGCCCTTGCGCCGCAATTCGAAGAGGTTGTGCAGCGTCGCATTGCCCACCGTGGTGCCGCCGACGAAGACCGGCGCGAGCCGTGCAACCGGGGTGAGCTTGCCGGTGCGGCCGACCTGCACCTCGATGGCGAGCAGCCGCGTCGTCTGCTCCTGCGCCGGGAACTTGTGCGCCACCGCCCAGCGGGGTTCACGCGTGACAAAGCCCAGTTGCCGCTGCAACTCCAGCGAATCGACCTTGTAGACGACGCCGTCGATGTCGAATGGCAGGGCGTCGCGCTCGGCGCTGATGCGCTCGTGGAAGGCGGCCAGCCCCGCGGGCCCGTGCACGACTGCGTGCTCAGGACAGACCGGCACGCCAAACGCGGCGATCGCCGCCAGCGTGCCGCTGTGCGTGGCCGGCGCTGCCGCATAGCCCTGCACCTCGCCCAGGCCATAGGCGAAGAAGCTCAGGCGCTTGTCGCGCATGCCCGCACTGTCGAGCTGGCGGATGGCCCCGGCCGCCGTGTTGCGCGGATTGATGAAGGTCTTTGCACCCTGCTCGCGCTGGCGCTCGTTCAGGCGCTCGAAGTCGTCGCGACGCATGTAGGCCTCACCGCGGATCTCGAGCAGTGGCGGCGGCGTACCGAACAGCCGCAGCGGCACCTGCCCGATCATGCGCACGTTGTGCGTCACGTCCTCGCCGATCTGGCCGTCTCCGCGCGTGCTCGCCTGCACCAGCACACCGTCCTCATAGCGCAGGTTGATGGCCAGGCCGTCGAACTTGAGCTCGGCGCAATAGCTGAGCGCAGGATCGTCCGCTGCAAGGCCAAGCTCACGCCGCACGCGCGCATCGAAGGCCTCGGCTCCCGCGGCCGTGGTGTCGGTCTCGGTGCGGATCGACAGCATGGGCCTGGCGTGCTGCACCGGCAGCAGCCCGGGCAGCACCTGCCCGATGACGCGCTGCGTCGGGCTGTCGGGGGTGCGCAGCGCCGGGTGCTGTGCCTCGATGTCCTGCAGCTCGGCAAAGAGGCGGTCGTAGTCGGCATCGGGGATGTCCGGCGCATCGAGCACGTAGTAGCGGTGCGCGTGGTGCTGCAGCAGCGCACGCAGTTCGGCAGCACGTGCGCGGGCCTGTTCGGCTTGCGCCTGGGTCGGGCTCACGGCGCTGCGGTTCCCGTCGACTCGGCCACAACCTGTGGCTCGATGCGGGTGATCATGACCTGGTCGACACGGTGGCTGTCGACATCCATCACCTCGAAGCGCCAGCCCTGCCACTCGGTGCGGTCGGTGCGCCGCGGGATGCGGCGCAGCATCACCATCAGGAACCCGGCGAGGGTGTCGTACTGGCCCGCCTGCGGCCATTCGGTGATGCCCAGTGCATGCTGCAGGTCGGCCACCGAGGTGACGCCGTCGGCCAGGAAGGAGCCGTCGTCACGGCGCACCATGCGCTCCTCGTCCTCGGGCACGACGAGGCTGGCCATCACCGTGCTCATCACGTCATTGAGCGTGATGACGCCGACCACCAGCGCGTACTCGTTGACGATGACGGCGAAGTCCTCGTGCGCCTGCCGGAACTGCGCCAGCATCTCGGCCAGCGTCAGCCGGTCGGGCACGATCAGCACCTTGTGCAACAGCGACTGCCCGGACTCGCCGCGCAGCGTCAGCGACTGTGCGTTCAGCACCCGCTGGAAGAGGTCGGCTGCATCGACGTAGCCCACCGGGCGATCGATGCCGCCGTCGCAGACGAGGTAGGTCGAATAGGCCCGTGCCGCGACGCGGTTGCGGATCAGGGCGTCATCATCGGCGAGGGTGAAGAAGGCGATGTGATCGCGCGGGGTCATCGCGCTCTCGACGGTGCGCGTCTCGAGTTCGAACACGTTCTCGATCACGCGCTGCTCGGCGCCCGCCACCGCACCGGACTGCGTCCCGGCCGCGGTGAGCGCCAGGATGTCGGCAGTGGTGACGCGCTCCTCGCGCTCGGCGGGCAGGTGCAGGGCGCGGATGAGCAGGTTGGTGATGCCGTTGAGCACCCACACGAGCGGCATCAAGACACGCGCCAGCACCAGCATGGGTCCCACCACGCGCACGGCGACGCGCTCGGGCTCGACCATGCCCATGCGCTTTGGGATCAGGTCGGCCAGCACGACGAAGAGCGCCGTGACGAGGACGAAGGAACAGACGAAACCGACCTGCCCCGCCAGTTCGGCGCCCAGCCACGGGGCCAGCAGCGCGGCAAAGCCGGGGGTGAACGCGCCTTCGCCGACGATGCCACCGAGGATGGCGATCATGTTGACGCCGATCTGCACGACGGTGAAGAAGTGCCCCGGCTGCTCCTGCACGGCCAGCACGCGGGCGGCACGGGAGTCGCCGTCGTCGGCCATCTGGCGCAGGCGCAGGCGGCGTGAAGCCGCCAGCGAGATCTCGGCGATCGACAGGAAGCCGCTTGCGGCGACCAGCGCCAGCATCGCCAGGAGCGAGGTGGGCGTGTCCATCAGCTGAAGAGGCGGCGTGCGGTGGCACTGCCGGCGGCGAGGTCGTGCGCCTCGAGCTCCCGGTAGATGCGCTGCAACTCGGTGCCGATCGCCGCGAAGGCGTGCAGGGTCACGGGCTGGCCCTGGTCGTCGACGAGGGTGGCGCCCATGTCATCGGCCAGCGTGCGCGCCGCGTCGTGCCAGGCCGGGAAGGGTTCGGCGCTCTCGGGCGATTGCGGCACGTCCAGTGCCAGCGTGCATTCGCGCACCGCAGCCCCCTGCCCTTCCTCGGCGAGCGCAGCCTGAGGATCGAAGGCCAGCACCAGCAGCGGCGGTGCACCGTCCTCTGCCGCGGGCTTCACCAGCCGCCCGGCCACGGTCCCGGCACAGAAGCCAAGCCGCTGCGCGCACTGCTGGACGAAGCCAACCGACCAGGCGACTTCGTTGGCGCGCAGCGTGACGGTCAGCACGGCATCCAGCGGTGCGGCAAAGGCATCGAGCTCGCGCGCGCGGGCGATCACCCCCAGCATGTCGGGGAAGTCGGCGACGGCGCCGGTGGCGTCGGCAAACGCCTGCACCGTCTGCACGAACTCGGAATATTCGATCTCGTTGAGCGCGCCACCACGCGCGGCCAGTTGCACGGCGGCCTGCAGTTCGCTGTAGCGCCCGCCGGATTCGGGCAGCACCCAGTCGCCGCTGTGCGCGTCCAGGCCTTCCACGCGCAGCTGCCGTGAGCCCACCCGGTGGCTGGCGGGCAGGTGCGCAAGCACCAGGTCGCCACTGACCGGCGCGTCCAGCGCAAGCGGCACGACGACGTCGATGAGCGCGTCGATGCGCGCTGGCGGGCGTGCCGCGGCAGGGCGCAGCGCAGGCTCGGTGGCCGCCCCCGGCTCCTGGCCGTCGTCCAGCGCCGGCTCCACGCGCTGCGCGCTGCCCGCACCGGCCAGTGGCCGCCGCGGTGCCGCACGGCGCGCCACCCACCAGCCCTGCAGCGCAACGAGCAGCAGCACCACCACGCCCAGCAGCACGAGCGAGGTGGTCAAGGACAGCGTCACGTGGGCTCCTATGCCGCTTCAGCCAGGTCGACCGCGGCCTGCATGTCGACTGCGACGATGCGCGAGACGCCCTGCTCCTGCATGGTCACGCCGATGAGCTGCTCGGCCATCTCCATCGCGATCTTGTTGTGGCTGATGAAGAGGAACTGCGTGCCCTTGCTCGACATCTCCGTGACCAGTCTGGCGTAGCGCTCGGTGTTGGCATCGTCCAGTGGCGCGTCGACTTCATCGAGCAGGCAGAACGGCGCCGGGTTGAGCATGAAGATGGCGAACACGAGCGCAATCGCCGTCAACGCCTTCTCGCCGCCGGACAGCAGATGGATGGTGGAATTGCGCTTGCCCGGGGGCTGCGCCATCACTTGCACGCCGGCGTCGAGGATCTCGTCGCCCGTCATCACCAGGCGTGCCGTGCCGCCGCCGAACAGGCTCGGGAACATCTGCCCGAAGTGCTCGTTGACCTGGTTGAAGGTCTGCGCCAGCAGCTCGCGCGTCTCGAGATCGATCCGGTGGATCGCCTCCTCGAGCGTGCGGATGGCCTCGACGAGGTCGGCGTTCTGTGCATCCAGGAAGGTCTTGCGCTCGCGCGCGCTGCCCAGTTCGTCCAGCGCCGCCAGGTTGACGGCGCCCAGCGCAGTGATCTCCTTCTGGATGCGGTCGATCTCGCCCTGCAGGCCCCAGAGCCTGACCCCGTCACGCTCGATGGTCGTCGCCAGCGCCGGCAGGTCGACCTCGGCGGCCTGCAACTGCTCGAGGTACTGCGCTCCGCCGAGTTGTGCCGCCTGCAGCTCGAGCTGCAGGCGGGTGATCTGCTCGCGCATGGGCTCCAGGCTGTGCTCGAAGGCCAGGCGCTGCTCCTCGGCGCTGCGCACGCGCGCGCTGAGTTCGTCGTAGGCACTGCGCGCGGCACCCAGCGCCTGCTCGCGCGCCAGGCGCAGGGCCAGTGCCGTCTGCAGGCCAGCCTGCGCGGCCGCGTCATCGAAGCCCCCGAGTTCGAGCTCCAGCTGCTGGCCGACCTGCGCATTGGCCGCGATCTGGTTGCGTGCCGTGGCAATGGCGCGCTCGAGCTCGTCGCGCCGCGCAAGCAGCGTGCGCGCCTGGAAGCGGGCCTCCTGCGCCTGGCGCTCGAGCGCACGCTGCTGCTCGCGGGCTTCGGCCAGGCTGCGTTCGGCCGCAAGCGCCACGTCCTCGAGCTCGGCATGGCGCTCCTGCGCCTGCCCCAGCTGCAGGTCGAGCTCCTCGAAACGGGCTTCGCCCTCGGTTCGGCGTTCCTGCAGGGCTTCGGCCTGTGCGCCCAGCTCGCCCAGATCGTCATCGAGCTGCGCGCGGCGTGCGGCGCTGGCCTCGGCCTGCTGCGTCAGGCGCAGCAGCTCGACCTGCAGGCCGTGCGCGAGCGTCTGGGCCTGGCTGGCCTCGCGCCTGGCGGTGACGAGGTGCTGCGACACCTCGGTGTACGCGGCTTCGGCACGCACCGCCGCGGTGCGCGCCTCATCGGCGAGCAGGGATTGGGCGCGCCGCTGCCGGTCCAGGTTCTCGATCTCCTGCGCGCGCTGCAGCAGCCCGGCCTGCTCGGAATCCGGCGCGTAGAAGGCAACCGCGAACTGGCTCACCGCGTGGCCTTCGGGGGTCAGGAGCACCTCGCCATGTGCCAGCTGCTCTCGCGCGGCCAGTGCGTCATCCAGCGTCGGCGCGGTGTAGGCGCCTTCCAGCCAATCGACGAGCAGCGCCTGCAGCCCGGGATCGGCCAGACGCAGCTTGTCGGTCAGGCGGGGCAGCGTCGCGTGCGTGCGCAGGCTGGCTGCCGCGGGCAGCGCGTAGAAGGCGAGCTTGGCCGGCGGCGCATCGGCGGCAAACGCGCGCACCATGTCCAGCCGCTGGCCGACGGAGAGCGCGTGCAGCCGCTCACGCAGCACGGCCTCGAGCGCGCTCTCCCAGCCGGGCTCGATGTGCACCTGGGTCCAGAGTCCGGCGAGCCCGTCCAGGCCGTGGCGGGCCAGCCAGGGCTTGAGCTTGCCTTCGGTCTGCACCTTCTCCTGCAGCGCGCGCAAGGCCTCCTGGCGGGCGGTGAGGTCGGCCAGGCGTGCCGATTCACGGCTGACTTCATCCTGCGCGGCGCGCCTTTGCTCGTCCAGCTGCGGCGCCTGCTCGGCGAGCTCGTGCAGCCGCGCTTCGGCCAGCTCCTGCGCCTGCGCCGCCGCCGCGTGCTCGGCGCGCAGTGCCGCCAGGCGTTCCTGGTTGGTTGTCTGCAGGCCCTGGTGCTCGCTGTGCAGCCGATCGCGGCGCAACGTCAGCGCGCGCATCTGTTCATCGACATGGCGGCTGTCGGCGGCCAGCAACTGGATCTGCTGCTGCACCAGAGCCACGGCCTGGCGCTGTTCGCTGCTGCGTGCCTGTGCGCTGCGCAGGGCCTCCTCGGCCTGCGGGACCTGGAGGGCCTGCTCCTGCCCCTGCGCATCCAGCCGCGCGGCGTCTTCGTCTGCCGCTTCGATGCGTCCGGCGATCTCCTCGAGTTCGGCGGCGCTGGCGGCCTCGCGCTCGCTCCACTGCGCGTCCTGCTGGCGCAGCTCCACCAGCCTGGCCTGCGCGCGCTGCCGCCCTTCGACGACGTAGCGGATGCGCTCCTCGAGCCGCGAGACCTCGAGCGCCGCCTCGCCCAAGGCGCCCTGGTGCGAGTGCAGCGCGTCGCTGGCGGCGTAATGTGCCTGCCGCTGCGCGTCCAGCTCAAGCTCGATGTGCCGCAGCTCGGCCAGGCGAGCCTGCAGGGCCGTATCGGCCGCAGCGGCGGCGGCGCGGGCACGCTCTTCCTCCTGGGCGGCGTCGCGCTGTCGGAGGAACCAGCTCTGGTGCAGCTTGAGTGTGCCCTGCTCCTGCACGCCACGGTAGCGCGCCGCGACCTCGGCCTGCTTCTCGAGCTTGTCCAGGTTGCTGTCGAGCTCACGCAGGATGTCCTCGACGCGCGTGAGGTTCTCGCGCGTGTCCTTGAGGCGGTTCTCCGTCTCGCGGCGACGCTCCTTGTACTTGCTGACCCCGGCGGCCTCCTCGAGGAAGAGGCGCAGCTCTTCGGGCCGGCTCTCGATGATGCGGCTGATCGTGCCCTGGCCGATGATGGCGTAGGCGCGCGGGCCCAGGCCCGTGCCGAGGAACACGTCCTGCACGTCGCGCCGGCGCACGGGCTGGTTGTTGATGTAGTAGCTGCTCGTGCCTTCGCGCGTCAGTACGCGCTTGACGGCGATCTCGGCGAACTGGTTCCAGGGTCCGCCGGCGCGGGCGTCCTGGTTGTCGAAGACAAGTTCGACGCTGGCGCGGCTGGCGGGCTTGCGCTGACCGCTGCCGCTGAAGATCACGTCCTGCATCGACTCGCCGCGCAGTTCGCTGGCCTTGCTCTCGCCCAGCACCCAGCGCACGGCATCCATGATGTTGGACTTGCCGCAGCCGTTGGGGCCGACCACACCCACACGCTGCCCGGGCAGTTGGAAGGTCGTGGGCTCGGCGAAGGACTTGAAGCCCGAGAGCTTGATCTGGTTGAGTCGCACGCGCCGCGGACGGCTCGCAAGAGCGCATCCAAGTCTTTGATTTAAATAACAAAACGCGCTCTTCTGAGAGGGCGCGCCAAGCTGTGGATGATAGCATCGCGCTCCCCGCGCGCCGGCGCCGACAACGCCCTCCCGTCCATGCCCCGCCAAGCCCCCAGCCAACGCCCTGCCCCGGCCGTGCCGCCGTCCGCACCGAGCAGGGAATTGCAGGCCTTTGCCAACCCCGCACCCGGGCGCGACTACGTCATTCGCTTCGACGTGCCGGAGTTCACCTGCCTGTGCCCGCTCACCGGCCAGCCCGACTTCGCGCATTTGCGCATCGAGTTCATCCCCGATCGCTGGTGCGTCGAGACCAAGAGCCTGAAGCAGTACTTCTGGAGCTACCGCAACGAAGGCGCCTTCCACGAGAAGGTCACCAACGCTGTCCTCGACGACCTCGTCGGCGCGATCGCGCCGCGCTTCCTGCGCATCCACGCCGACTGGTTCGTGCGCGGCGGAATTCGCACTTTCGTCACTGTCGAGCACCGCAAGCGCGGCTGGAAGCCACCGCTGCCGGTGGATTTGAGCGGTTTTGCGCAGTGAGCGCAGGTGCGGCACCGCTGGTCGT
>JADZCL010000183.1 GCA_020851615.1 Rubrivivax sp. | reverse complement strand
CGGTAGCACAACCAGCCCCAGACCAGCGGCGGCAGCACGAACACGAGCGGCGGCACCAGCCACAGCGGCATGCTGGACACCAGCGCCACCACCGCGGCCAGCGCACACAGCAGCGACCAGGCCAGCGCCCGCCAGGGCCCGGCCGCCCCCGGATTGCGCTGCAGGGCGGCAAAGCGCCGACGCGCGACCAGCCGCACCATGGCCGGCGCCAGCAGCCAGGCCACGAACAGCAGCGTGACCAGGACGACTGCCGGCATCGCCAGCGCCACGACCATCATCGGCGCCAGCAGCGCACGCAGGTCCGGCAAGCCGATGGCCTGCAGCCAGTCGAAGAGCGCACTCAGCAGGTCGGCATGCTCAAGCACCTGGCGCGCTGTCGCCACCGCCGGCTCCCAGCCGAACCAACCCAGGCCAAATACCCCGCCGGCGGCCAGGAGCACGGGCAACAGCCCCCACAACAGGGCCAGCGGATGCCAGCAGTAGGCCAGAGCACGCCAGCTGGCATCGAACATCTCACGCATCGCCGAGGTGTCTTTCGAGCGCGCAGGCCACAGGCGGCCGGCACAGCCGGGCATCGTAGCAAGGCAACCGGCAGGCACGCACGGACAAGCGTGCGTGCACCAGCAGGCACGGGAGCCGCAAGCTAGGATGGCCGCCCCGACGCACCCCGCGTCCGCCCGATCCGGAGCCCCTCCCGCATGAACGCCCCCCTCCCGCTGCCCGCGCTGGAAGACATTCGCGCCCACGCCGATGAGATGGTTGCCATCCGGCGCCAGATCCACGGCAACCCCGAGCTCGCATACGAGGAACACGCCACCGCCGAGCTGGTGGCCCAGCGGCTGCAGCGCTGGGGCTACGACGTGCACCGCGGCCTGGGCGGCACGGGGGTCGTGGGCACACTGAGGGCCGGCACATCGACCCGCCGCATCGGGCTGCGCGCCGACATGGATGCGCTGCCGATTGCCGAAACCAGCGGCAAGCCCTGGGCCAGCAAGGTGTTCGGGAAGATGCACGCCTGCGGCCACGACGGACACACCGCCATGCTGCTGGCTGCGGCACGCCACCTGGCCGCCACGCGCAACTTCGACGGCATCGTGCACCTGGTCTTCCAGCCGGCCGAAGAGGGTCAGGCCGGCGCACGCAAGATGCTCGAGGACGGCTTCCTCGAGCTCTTTCCCTGCGAAGCGATGTTCGGCATGCACAACATGCCCGGCCGGCCGGCGGGCAAGTTCGTGGCCGTGCCGGGCTTTGCGATGTCGAGTTCGGACACCGTCATCATCACCGTGCACGGCAAGGGCGGCCACGGGGCGATGCCGCAGGCCGCAGTCGACCCGGTGGTGGCGGCCTCGGCGATCGTGATGGCGCTGCAGAGCGTGGTCAGCCGCAACGTGCCGCCGCTGGAAATGGGCATCGTCACCGTCGGCGCCTTCCATGCGGGCGAGGCGCCCAACGTGATTCCGGAAACCGCCGAGCTGCGTCTGTCGGTGCGCGCCTTCCGCCCCGACGTGCGCGACCTGCTGCAGCAACGCATCACGGAGATCGCCCACGCCCAGGCGGCCGTCTTCGGCGCGCGCGCCGAGGTCGACTACCAGCGCCGTTACCCGGTGCTGCACAACGACCCGCAGCAGACCGAGTTCTGCAAGCAGGTCGTGCGCGACTGGCTGGGCGCAGACGGCGTGCTGCCGATCACCGAGCCGGTCACCGGCAGCGAGGACTTCGCCTTCTTCCTCGAGCAGGTGCCGGGCTGCTACGTCTTCATCGGCAACGGCGAAGGCAGCGAGGGCGGCTGCATGGTGCACAACCCAGGCTACGACTTCAACGACGCCGTGCTCCCCACCGGCGCCAGCTATTGGGTCCGCCTGACCGAGGCCTACCTGGCCACCGGCGCATGAACCTGCCACTGGGCGCCGTTGCGGCCGTGGGCATCGGCGGCGCCCTGGGTGCGCTGTTGCGCTACGGCCTGGGGAGCCTGCTCAACGCCCTCTCACCGACCCTGCCACCGGGCACGCTGGTGGCCAACCTGCTGGGCGGCTACCTGGTGGGCGTGGCGGTGGTGTTCTTCACCCAGCACGGGCAGTTGCCGCCGGAGTGGCGCTTGTTGGTGATCACCGGCTTTCTTGGCGGCCTGACGACCTTCTCGACCTTCTCGGCCGAAGTGATGCATCTGTTGCAGGCCGGCCGCACCTTCTGGGCGCTGGTGGCGATGGCTGCGCACCTGGCGGGCTCGCTGCTGGCGACGTGGGCCGGCATGTTGACCGCTGCGCGGCTGTGGCGCGCCTGAGCACCGCACCTGCCTCAAACCACCACCCTGCGGGCCACCCCATGAAGCTCATCGACTGCACCGTCACCGAAATCGGCGCCGCACTCGACGCCGGCCAAGCCCGCAGCGTCGATCTCGTCGAGCAGTGGATCGCACGGACGACTGCCGCCGCCACGCTCAACTGCTACACGGCCTTCGACGCCGCCGGGCTGCGCCGCCAGGCCGCTGCAGCCGACGCCCGTCGTGCCAGCGGCCAACGCCTGCCCCTGCTTGGCATTCCGGTCGCGCTGAAGGACAACATCGAGTCCGTCGGCCTGCCCTGCGGCGATGGCACGGGGGCGCTGCATGGCCAACTCGCCACGCGCGACGCCGTGGTGGTGCAGCGACTGCGGGCGGCCGGGGCACTCATCGCGGGCAAGCTCGGCATGCACGAGCTGGCGCTGGGCATCACCAACCACAACGCCGTCACGGGCGCGGTGCGCAATCCGTGGGATCACGCGCGCATCCCCGGCGGCAGCAGCGGCGGCTCGGGGGCGGCAGTGGCAGCACGCCTGGTGCCCGCATCCATCGGCACCGACACCGGCGGCTCGGTGCGCATCCCGGCCGCGCTGTGCGGCGTTGCCGGACTGCGCCCCACGGTGGGCCGCGTCAGCCGCAGCGGTGTGGCCCCGATCGCGCTGACGCGCGACACGCCGGGGCCGCTGGCACGCAGCGTGGCCGACCTGGCGCTGCTGGACACGGTGCTCAGCGGCGAGGAGATGCCGATGTCCACCGTCGCGCTGCGCGGCTTGCGTCTGGGTGTGCCGCACAGCCCCTTCTGGGACGATCTGGACGCCGGTGTGGCCCGCCTTGCCAATGCCGCGCTGCAGACACTGCGTGCAGCCGGCGTCGATCTGGTCGACGTGAAGCTGCCCGAGGTGGCCCCGTGGAGCGAGGAGATCGGCTTCGTCATCGTGCAGCACGAATTCCTGCGCGACATGCGCAGCTATCTCGCCGAGCGCGCATGCGGCGTCGACTTCCCGCAACTCGTCGCCGGCATCGCCAGCGCCGATGTGCGGCCGCTCGTCCAAGCGCTGCTGCAGGGCCCGGCGGTGAGCGAGACCGCCTACGCACAGGCCTTGCAGACCCGCAGGCAATTGCAGGACAGCTACGCGCGCGCCTTTGCCGAGCACGACATCGGCGCCCTCGTCTTCCCGACCACGCCCAGCCGCGCCGCGCGCATCGGTGAGGACCAGAGCTTCATCCACAACCACCGTCCCTGCCCGACCTTTGCCACCTTCATCCGCAACACCGATCCAGGCAGCAACGCCGGCATCCCCGGACTGTCGCTGCCGATCGGTCTGGCCGACGGCCTGCCAGTCGGTCTTGCACTGGATGGCCCCGCGGGCAGCGATCGCCGCTTGCTTGCGCTGGGCATGGCAGTGGAGGCGGCACTGCCGCCGATGCCACTCTGCCCGAGCTGGAATTGAGCCGCCCGCCCGCGCATGCTCCATCGCGCCGGGACGCACACCTTTGCACGGGCATGGCTGGCCGCGGCGCTCCTTGCCGCGCTCTGCACCGCTCCAATCCGCACCGCCCGGGCGCAGGCGCCGGTTGCCTCGACGGCCCACCGCGTGCCCGACAGCATGGCGCAGCGTGCCTTGGCGTGCACCGGCTGCCACGGTGAGCAGGGGCGCGCGCAAGCCGAGGGCTACGTGCCAAGGCTGGCCGGCAAGCCGGCGGGCTATCTGCTGGCGCAATTGCAGGCGTTCCGCGACGGGCGCCGACGCCAGCAGACCATGGGCGCACTGCTGCAGGCACTGGACGACGAGATGCTCGCGGCGTTGGCCACGCACTTCGCAAGCCTCTCGCTACCCTATCCACCGCCCACCGGCGCGGCCCTCCCCGCGGCGGACGCCAGGCGCGCGCGTGAGCTGGTGGAACAGGGCGACACGGCACGGCGCATACCCGCCTGTCAGGCCTGCCACGGACAGCGGCTCACCGGTGTGGCTCCGCATGTGCCCGGCCTCCTTGGCCTGCCTGCGGACTACCTGATCGGCCAGATCGGCGCCTGGCGCACCGGCCATCGTCATGCCCGCACGCCCGACTGCATGGGTGACGTGGCCAGGCGGCTGCCCGCCGCAGACATCAGCCGCGTCGCGCGCTGGCTCGCCGTACAGCCGGTCCCCAACGACGCATCCGCTGCCGCAGCACCGCCTGGTCGCTGGCCGCTGGAGTGCGCAGGCCAACCCGAAGCCACGCCCCAGGTGGCCGCTGCCAGCACGTCCACAGCGCCCGCGGTTGCCGCCCAAGTTGCGCGCGGCGCCTACCTCGCCCGCGTCGGCAACTGCGCGGGCTGCCACACGGCCCCCGGCGGCCCGACCCTTGCAGGGGCGGTGCGCCTGACCACGCCCTGGGGTGACGTCTTCGCCGGCAACCTGACGCCCGATGCAGACACCGGCCTGGGGCGCTGGAGTGCGGAGGACTTCCACCGCGCGATGCACGAAGGCCGCGGGCGCGACGGCCGTGACCTCGTCCCCGTCTTTCCCTACACCTCGTTCACCCACGTCGCCCGCGACGACAACGACGCCCTCTTTGCCTACCTGCGCAGCCTGCCCCCGGTCTCCCGCGCCCGGCCTGCGCACACGCTGCGCTTTCCCTATGGCACGCCGACCATCCTGGCGCTGTGGCGGGGCTTGAACTTCCGCCCGGCTGCCGCGCTGGCGCAGGCCCCGACGGGCGGCCTCGCGCGCGGCGCGTATCTGGTGCGCGGCCTGGGCCACTGCGGCGAATGCCACGCACCACGCAATGCCACCGGTGCCATGACCGAGAGCCTGAGCGGCGCCGAGATGCCCAGCGAGCCTTGGTACGCACCGTCGCTGCAGCCCGCACCCGGCCCCGCGGGCGATACGCGGCAGACCGTCACGCTGCTGCGCGAGGGCCGCAACGCCCACGGCGTGGCCAGCGGGCCGATGGCACGCGTCGTGCTCGACAGCACGCAGCACTGGCAGGCCCAGGACCTCGAACTGGCCGCGCGCTACCTGCACAGCCTGACCCCTCGTGCAACCACGCGCGCGGCGCCAGCAGGCGACCCCGTGCTGCTGCGGACGGGAGCAGCGCTCTACGCCGATCGCTGCGCGGACTGCCACGGCCGCGACGGCGCCGGCGTGCCTGGCATCTATCCGCCGCTGGCCGGCAATCCCGGCGTCACCCAGGCAAGCATCCGCAATCTCGTGCAGATCCTCGCGCACGGCGGCTTCGCCGCCTCGACTGCTGCCAACCCACGCCCCTACGGCATGCCGCCGGCCGAACTGTCAGACACCCAGACGGCCGCCGTCCTCAGCTTCATCCGACAGGCCTTTGGCCACCGGGCCGCCACCGTGAGTCCGCTGGACGTGGCACGCGCGCGCTGATTGATCCACGCATTGAGGCGCCGTGGCGGGCAGCGCCTCCGTACGCGGCCACACTGCGCAAGCGGATGAAGGCGCAGGCAGCGGGCGCCTGAACAGCCGCACCGACGCGTGGGTCGAGGCGGGCCGGTGGATCAGGTGTTGACGCGCCCGGCCCGCGCCTGGCGCTGGCTCCACAACAGCGCCAGCAGCAGCACGATCCACACCCCCGTGCGAAAGGCCATCGCCAGCACGCTGGTGCGCGCAACCACGTCATCGGTCCGATACAGGAAGGCGATGAACATGAACATCGCCGCGTTGGCCAGCACGATCAGGCCCGCACCCGCCACGGCCAGTCGGCTGCGATACCCGATCAGCACGCCCACGCCCAGATACGCGATGCCCATTGCCGTGTTGAAGACGAGCAGGGGCTGGAAGACCCGATAGCCCGGGTCCGCACCCAGCAGCACGCGGCCACCGGCCAGCAGCGTGGCGACGCCAAACAGCAGCGCCACCACGGCCACGATGCGGGTCAACCGGCTGCGCGCCGCCGCAGGCGGGACCACATCCAACCGCGCAGAGGGGTCCTGCAGCACCTTGGGCTCCGGCTTCGTCACGACAGGGCCGTGAGCATAGACCGCCGCCGTTCGCACCGCAGACTGCTCCAGCCCCATGTCATCAGGCCTTGGCGGCGGCCACCCAGCGCAGGCCCTTGCCGTGGCTGTAGTAGTAGTCGCCCAGCGGGCTGATGACGACCGCACGCGTCTGGCCCGGTGCCGAGAAGTACTGCCAGCCATGGCCGGCATCGCCAGCGATCGCGCCGTTGGCGACGATCTGCATGCCCGAGTCGTCACGGGCAAGCTCGCTGGCGTGCGCGCGCAGGGCCCGCTCGCCGCACGGGTCATGCGAGTGCCCGCCATTGCCAGCCAGCAGCGAGGTGCTCAGAACAGCCGCCGCGAGGGCGATGGCCGCAGCCGTTTTGCTTGACTTCATCTTGGTCTCCAATGCCTGTGAACTCAGTCGGAAGTGACTGTGCCGCTACTGTGGGGCGAACCCCATGAACCGGTGCTGAAGGACTCGTTCAGCCGGCGTTCATCCGGGTGATGCGGGCTCTCGTGCGCCTGGCGCACCGTGAAGTCGACGCGGGTGCCAGCGCGCAGTCGCCCGCCTGTCCGGCATCGATCTCCCAGCAGCAAAAAGCCCCGCAACATGCGGGGCTCTGTGCGCCTTCCGAGCCGATCAGATCAGTGCAGATCGGACGGGGATCCTGGCGGAAAGGGAGTCTGTCAAGCCCCGCATGGCCAGCGCTGGCGGTAGCGCAGCTGCGTCAGCGGAGTGCGTGTGAGCGCATTGAACCTAGGCGCGGCAGTCTGGATCATGCAGGCCACGGCGGCCCGCCGTGGTGCTGGATGTGCCGCGCGTCAGTCCAT
>JADZCL010000182.1 GCA_020851615.1 Rubrivivax sp. | reverse complement strand
TCGGCCGGGACGTCACCACGCGCTACCTCGAGCACAAGGCGCTGCTGGAGCGCCTGGCCGCCGGCCAGGCGCCCGCCACGGGCCCAGCCGATCAGAAGTCGTAGCTGGCCGAGACGTAGATCGTGCGAAGGAAGGGGTCGGCGTAGCGCGGGTCGTAGCCGACTTGATGGCCCGAGGAGTCGCGCAGCGTCAGCGGCGGCTTCGTATTCAGCAGGTTCTTGACGCCCGCGCGCACCTCGAGCGCCTTGTTGACCTTGTACGTGCCTTGCCAGTCGAGCGTGTAGTAATCGCCAACGGTGAGCGAGAGGCGCTCGTTCTTCTTCGTCGTCATGTTGCGCACGAGCTGGTACTGGTCGGTATAGCCCGAGCGCGCCTTGACCGTCAGCGTGTTGGTGAACGGCCCCGAGTCCAGCGATGCGGTCAGGCGATACACGTTGCGGAACGAGACGGCCGCGTTCTCGCCGTAGTGGCCCATGCTGTCGGTGAAGTCGTCCTGCGTGCCCGGCCGGGTGTAGGTGGACTTGATCAGATAGGTGCCCGTGGCGCCCAGGGTCAGTCGGCCCACGCCGGTCTGCAGGCGGCCCACCAGCTCCCAGTCAATGCCCTTGTTGATCGTCTGGCCGATATTGGTCGAGGCGCTGATGAAGGTCCAGTAGAGCTGTGGCTCGGCCGGCGTCTTGTAGAGCGTGAAGAGGCTGCGGTACTTTTCAGGGTCGCCGAAGGCCTGCGGCGCCGAGACGCCGCTCACCGCGTCGCGGATCTTCACCTGCCAGTAGTCGATGCCGGCGGCAAAGTCGCGCGTGGGTTCGATGTGCAGGCCCAGGGTCGCCTGCTTGGACTTCTCGGGCTTGAGCGCTGCGTTGCCGCCAGCCAGCACGCTGTACTGGAGCTTGCCCGGCTTGCAGGCCTCGGTGCCCGGGAAGGGGCATTCGTAGGCGGCGGCAGTGACGCCATTGGGGGTCAGCGGGTTCGCGATGTCCAGCATGTCCGGCGCACGGAAGCCGGTCCCGTAGGACCCGCGCAGCAGGACTTGCTGCGACACCTGGTAGCGTCCGGCGAGCTTGTACGTCGTCGAACTCATGCGCTCGCCGATCTTGGTGCCGGCGTTGTCGATGGCGCTGATGCTGTCGTGACGGACCGACCCGGTGAATTCCAGACCCTTGATCACCGGCACCAGCAGCTCGGTGAAGACGCCGGCCACGTCACGCTTCAAGTCGTAGTGGGCGACCGGCGCGTAGTTGTAGATCTCGCCATCAAGCGCGGCCTGCGAGGGATCGCGCTTGAAGCGGTAGTTGCGCCAGTCGACGCCCACACCCAGGCTCATCGTGCCCGCGGGCAGCTTCAACAGCTCGCCCGAGGCGCGCACGTCGGCGCCCTGCATGGTCGATGATTCCTTGCGCACGTTGCCGTTGAAGATTGCGTCCTTGATCAACTGCTGGGTCGCCGCAGGCTGCTCACCGGCGACCAGGAAGGGGTCGAACAGACCCTGGGTGCGCATGGTGTTGAACTCCGCGGTCTTGAAGTAGCCGCCGACGTAGCGCTCGTCGATCGCGTTCTGCGACCAGGTCAGCGCGCCGTTGACGCTCCAGTTCCCGACCTCGGCCTCGGCCCCCACGACGAAGTGCTTGGAGTCGGTGATGGTGCGCGAATCGCGGGTGCCGAAATCGGATGCCCGGTAGGACGCCGAGACGGCGTTGACATGCGCGACCTGGTTGGCTGTCAGGTAGGGGAGTACATAGGTCGAGTAGTAGCTGGACGACGTCGAGACCGGCACTGGCACCGGGTTGGGCGCGATGCGCGCGATCAGGTTGAGGCGGGAAAAGGCAACGTCACTGAAGAAGCTGAGCTTGTCGCTGGCCTTGAACTGCCCGCTCAGGTAGAAGGAGTCGCGCTTGGATTCGGGGTAGATATCGATCGTCGAGACGAAGTCGAAGGCGCACATCTCGGTCACCGAGGTGGCGCCCGCGGCGTTGTTCAGGCTGTAGTAGTTGTTGGGTGCGCACTCCCCGTTCTTCTTCTGGTAGGGGTTGAAGGAGTAGCTCGGCAGCGCGGTCGTTTCACCGGGCAGCTTCTTGAAGGTGACCGTTGCATTGGCCGGGATCGCGGAGGTGCTGGTGCGGTCGTAGACGTAGGGTGTGCCGTCGTGTTCGAAATTCAGGTACGAGGTCTTGGCGAAGTCACGATCGCCCGACTTCAGCTGCTTCTGCTCGTCGTGGCGGAAGGTTGCCACGACACTGAAGCGATCCTTGTCCAGATCTCCGAAGCCGTAGGTGACGCTGGCATTGCCCGACTTGCCACCGCCTTCCAGGGGCACGTCGACCCGGGCAGAGACGTTGCCGCCCTGCTGGTTGCGCTTGAGGATGAAGTTGACGACGCCAGCGATGGCGTCAGAGCCGTACAGCGCCGAGGCCCCATCGGTCAGGACCTCGATGCGCTCGATCGCGCTCATCGGGATCGCGTTCAGGTTGATGCGGCTGCCTGAGCCGGTGGGGGCCACGCGCCGACCATTGAGCAGCACCAGCGTATACGACTCGCCGATGTCGTGCAGGCTGGCCGTGGCGATGCCGCCGGAGTTGGTGCCGATGGCGATGTCCGAGATCGTGAAGCCCTGCATCGCGGGAAGCTTCTGGATCACGTCGGCGACGGTGGTTGCGCCCGAGCGCTGGATCTGCTCGGCATTGATGATCTGCACCGGCAGGGCCCCTTCGCTGGCCAGCCGCTTGATGCTCGAACCCGTGATCTCGATGCGCTGCGTCTCCTGGGCCTGCGCATGGGTGGTGCAAATGGCCGCCAAGGTGGCGACAGCCATGGCCACGGCATGGAAAGAATGGCTCCTCACGATGAATTTCCCCCGTTCAATGACTCTGGTGTGAATACCCGCCGGCGCCCCCTCGGCACCGCTGCACCTGCGCCCGCGACGGGCAAGGTCCGCAGCAATGTAGCGGTCATGCCCAGCCGCGTCGCTGCTGGAAAGCCCGATGTCCTTGGCGTGCGACATGCGCCAGGGCGCACGGGCCGAGGGCCGAGGCGGCCGAAGCGCCCGTCGCCGCGAAGTCCGCAGGGCTTCACCGCAACCCTGTCAACTTCCAGGGCTTGGCCGGTTGCTGCCGACCAGACGCATTGGGGTTACTGACTATTGCCTCCAGGCACAGATGCCCATCGAATCACTTATGCAACGGGCAGCCTATGATGGCCTGCCGTGCTGAACACGGCGCACAGGAGAGCAGAAGATGCCTGAACGTGACAACAAGCTGGCGCGGCGCACGATGCTTGCAGGCGCCGGAGCCGGAGGCGCACTGGCGGCAGCGGCCGTGCTGCTGCCACGGGACGAGCCCAGGCCCGCCGCCAAGACGATGGGCGAGCGAGTCGCAGCCGACGACAGCGCGGACGGCTACCGCCTTACCGAGCACATCCGCAAGTACTACCGCGCAGCGCGCGTGTGAACGACCGCGCAGCGCCGGTGTGACGCATTCCAGCACCCCTCCCACTCGAAGCAGGAGGCATCCATGTTGTTGAGCAAACGGTCGTCGGGCAGCGGGGGCACGGCGCCCAGCGCGCTCGTCGCCAGCCTGGCGCGCGGCGTGGCGCGAGCGATCCCGACGATGGACAGACGCAGCTTCCTGCGCCGCTCCGGGCTCGGCGTGGGCGCAGGGCTGGCCGCCAGCGAATTGATCCTCGTGCGCAAGGCCGAGGCGGCCGACCCGGCAGCAACGCCTGCAGGCGGCAGGAAGCTCGAAGTCAAGCGCACCGTCTGCGGCCACTGCTCGGTGGGCTGCGCCCTGGACGCCTACGTCGACAACGGCGTGTGGGTGCGTCAGGAGCCGGTGTTCGACTCGCCGCTGAACCTGGGTGGCCACTGCGCCAAGGGCGCGGCGGTGCGCGACAACGGCCGCGGTGAGTTCCGCCTCAAGTACCCGATGAAGCTGGTGAACGGCAAGTACCAGCGCATCACCTGGGACCAGGCGCTGGCCGAAGTCAGCGCCAGGATGCTTGAGCTGCGCAAGCAGAGCGGCCCCGACTCGGTCTTCGTCATCGGCTCGTCCAAGCACAACAACGAACAGTCCTACCTGTTGCGCAAGTGGATGAGCCTATGGGGCAGCAACAACTGCGACCACCAGGCACGAATATGCCACTCCACGACTGTCGCCGGTGTGGCGAATACGTGGGGTTACGGTGCGATGACGAATTCGTACAACGACATGCAGAACACCAAGGCCGCGCTCTACATGGGCTCGAACGCGGCCGAGGCGCATCCGGTGTCGCTGGTGCACATGCTGCACGCCAAGGAACGCGGCGCCAAGATGATCGTGGTGGACCCGCGCTTCACGCGCACGGCCGCCAAGGCCGATCACTACGTGCGCATCCGCTCGGGCTCGGACATCGCGTTCGTGTTCGGCGTGCTGTATCACATCTTCAAGAACGGCTGGGAAGACAAGAAGTACATCGAGGACCGCGTCTACGGCATGGACAAGGTCCGCGAGGACGTGCTGGCCAAGTGGACCCCCGACAAGGTCCAGGAGGTCTGCGGCGTCGACGAGGCCACCTGCCTGATGGTGGCGCGCACGATGGCCGAGAACCGGCCCAGCACGGTCGTCTGGTGCATGGGCCAGACGCAGCACACGATCGGCAACGCGATCGTGCGTGCCTCGTGCATCCTGCAACTGGCGCTGGGCAACATCGGCGTCTCCGGTGGCGGGGCCAACATCTTCCGCGGCCACGACAACGTGCAGGGCGCCACGGACATCGGCCCCAACCCCGATTCGCTGCCCGGCTACTACGGCCTGGCCGAAGGCGCGTTCAAGCACTTCGCCAAGGTGTGGGACGTCGACTTCGAGTGGATCAAGAAGCAGTATGCGCCGGGCATGATGGCCAAGCCGGGCATGACGGTTTCGCGCTGGTTCGACGGCGTGCTCGAGAAGAGCGACCTGATCGACCAGGAGACCAACCTGCGCGGCCTGATCTATTGGGGCCATGCGCCGAACTCGCAGTCGCGCGGCCTGGATCTCAAGCGCGGGCTGGACAAGCTCGATCTGCTGGTGGTGATCGACCCGTTCCCGTCGGCCACGGCGGCGCTGGCGGCCATGCCGGCCGCCAAGCCCGACGAGGCCAACGCCAATCGCGCGGTCTACCTGCTGCCGGCGTGCACGCAGTACGAGACCTCGGGCTCGCTGACCGCGAGCAACCGTTCGCTGCAATGGCGTGAGAGGGTGATCGAGCCGCTGTTCGAGGCGCGCTCCGACCACATGATCATGTACCAGCTGGCCGAGAAGCTGGGCTTCGGCAAGGAGTTGACCAAGAACTACAAGATGCAGAAGGTCAAGGGCATGGACGAACCGGTGCCCGAGGACATCCTGCGTGAAATCAACGCCAGCCACTGGACCATCGGCTACACGGGCCAGAGCCCCGAGCGGCTGAAGGCGCACATGCGCAACATGCACGTCTTCGACGTCGTGACGCTCAAGGCGCGCGGCGGGGTCGACAAGGAAACGGGCTACAAGCTCGACGGTGACTACTTCGGCCTGCCGTGGCCCTGCTACGGCACGCCCGAGATCAAGCACCCGGGGTCGCCCAACCTCTACATGACCTCGCGCTCGATGATGGATGGCGGCGGCAACTTCCGCGCCAACTTCGGCGTCGAGCGCGACGGCGTGTCGCTGCTGGCCGGCGATGGATCGCACTCCAAGGACGCCGAGATCACCACCGGCTATCCCGAGTTCGATCACATCCTGCTGAAGAAGCTCGGCTGGTGGTCCGATCTCACCGAGGCCGAACAGAAGGCCGCCGAAGGCAAGAACTGGAAGACCGACCTCTCCGGCGGCATCCAGCGCGTGGCCATGGCGCACGGCTGCCATCCGTTTGGCAACGCGAAGGCGCGGGCCGTGGTCTGGAACTTCCCCGACCCGATCCCGCAGCACCGCGAGCCGGTGTACTCGACCCGGCCCGAACTGGTCGACAAGTACCCGACGCACGACGACAAGAAGGTGTTCTGGCGGCTCCCCACCCTGGGCCGCTCGGTGCAGGAGAAGAACCGCGACATCGGCCGCGACTACCCGCTCATCATGACCACCGGCCGCCTGGTCGAGTACGAGGGCGGCGGCGACGAGACGCGTTCCAACCCGTGGCTGGCTGAACTGCAGCAGCACATGTTCGTCGAGATCAACCCGGTCGCTGCCAACGACCGCGGCATCCGCGACGGCGAGGACGTGTGGGTGCGCACACCCTCGGGCGCACGGCTCAAGGTGCGCGCCCTGGTCACCGAGCGCGTCGATCGCGGCACGGTCTTCATGCCCTACCACTTCGCGGGGCGCTGGCAGGGCGAAGACATCTCGAAGTACTACCCTGAGGGCGCCAAGCCGGTGGTCGCCGGAGAGTCGGCCAACACGGCCACCACCTACGGCTACGACGCGGTCACCATGATGCAGGAGACCAAGACCACCGTCTGCCAGATCGAGAAGGCAGCCTGAGGAGCGCACGATGGCCCGAATGAAGTTCATCTGCGACGCCGAACGCTGCATCGAGTGCAACGGCTGCGTCACCGCCTGCAAGGCCGAGCACGACGTCCCCTGGGGCGTGAACCGGCGCCGCGTCGTCACCATGAACGACGGCGTGCCCGGCGAACGCAGCATCTCGGTGGCCTGCATGCATTGCAGCGATGCGCCCTGCATGGCCGTGTGCCCGGTCGATTGCTTCTACCGCACCGACGAAGGACTGGTGCTGCACGACAAGGACGTGTGCATCGGCTGCGGCTACTGCAGCTACGCCTGCCCCTTCGGCGCCCCGCAGTATCCGAGCAACGGCGCCTGGGGCATGCGCGGCAAGATGGACAAGTGCACCTTCTGCGCCGGCGGCCCCGAGGCCAACTTCTCGGAGGCCGAGCTCAACAAGTACGGCCGCAATCGGCTTGCCGAAGGCAAGTTGCCGCTGTGCGCCGAGGTCTGCTCGACCAAGGCCTTGCTGGCCGGGGATGGCGACGAGATTGCCGACATCTTCCGCACCCGCGTACTGGTGCGCGGCAAGGGCAGCGAGGTCTGGGGCTGGGGCACGGCCTACGGCAAGCCAGCCGCCGGCGGCGGCAGTGGCGAACCCAGGAAGGAGGGCACGAAGTCGTGAACACCATCCGCTTGGCATATGGGGTGGGCGTTGCGCTGGCCGCCGCCGTTGCGCTTTCGGGCTGCGGCGAGAAGGCGCAGACCGCGTACACGCCCAAGACCGACACCCCGCCCTACGCGGGTCCGGCCACAGCCTTCACGGCGCCAGGCTGGACAGCGGGTGACCAGGCCGCCTGGAACACCCAGCTCCAGATGCGCACGCAAAGACAGAACGAGACCGTGCGCATCGGCCAGCAGCCGACCGTTCAACGCTGACGCCGCGCGCAAGGAGCACACCGCATGCGCACGATCCGCAGTCTGCTCGTCGCTTGCAGCGCCGCTTTGGCGCTTGCCGGCATGGCCTTTGCACAGGCGCCCGCAGCGCCTGCCTCCGGAGCTGCGCCCAGCGGCGCCCCGGCCGGCTTCGTCGCGCCGGCGCTGCCCAGGCCCGACGAAACGAACGCCGAGCGCGCACGCAGCCAACCCGGCAACAACGCGCCCTTCTGGCGCAGCGTGCGTGGCGTCGACGGGCAGAAGGGCTACAGCTCGCTGCCCGCCACCGAAGCCGGCGTGCTCATCCAGTCCTTCGTCAAGTACCCTGGTGCACCCTATCTCAGTGCGGGCGAGGCGTGGCGCCAGGTGCGCAACCGCTGGATCATCCCCTACGGCGGCTCGCTGTTCGTGCTGGTGCTGGCGGCGATCCTGCTCTTCTTCTTTGCGCGCGGGCCGCTCGGTGGGCGCGTGCCCGACACCGGGCGCACGATCGAGCGCTTCAGCACCTTCGAGCGCGCCGC
>JADZCL010000181.1 GCA_020851615.1 Rubrivivax sp. | reverse complement strand
TGGCCGAGTTGTGAAAGGCCAGCATGGCCGCGAACAGGCTCACCAGCAGCAGCACCTGCATCACCACCACCATCGTCGAGCCGAGGTAGTTCTGCGCCAGCGCGAAGATCAGGTCACCGTCGGGCAGATGCTTGAGCGCCTGCTCCTGCGCCTGCGCAACACCGGTGGCAGTTGCCACCGCCCAGGTCGTGACACCCAGGATCAGGGCGATGAGCACGATGGCCGTATAGGTCGCCCGCGGGATGGTCTTGACCGGGTTGCGTGCCTCCTCGCTGAACAAGGAGGTGGCTTCGAAGCCGAGGAAGCCGGTGGCCGCCAGCAGCATGCCGATGGGCAGCGAGCCCGAGAGCACCGCGGCACTGCTGAACACCGCGCCGTCGTAGCCCCCATGGCGCATGAAGACGGCAACATCGAACACGACCAGGATCAGCACCTCGAGCACGAGCGAGACGCCCAGCACCTTGGAGCTGAAGTCGATGCCCGCGCGGGCCATCACGAAGCTCACCAGGATCGACAGGAAGCCCCAGGCATACCAATGCAGATCCAGGCCAGTCAGCCCGGCGATGATGGTCTGCATGAAGAACCCGCTGGTGCCGATGGTGCCAACGACGAAGAAGTTGTAGCCGATGGTGGCGATCAGGCCGGCGATGAGCCCGCCCGTGCGCCCCAGCCCCTTGACGACGAAGGCGTAGAAGCCGCCGGCGTTGACGAGCTGCCTGGACATCTGCGCGTAGCCGGTGGCAAACAGCAGCAGCACCAGCGCCACGAGCAGAAAGGACACCGGCGTGCCCCCGCCGTTGCCCAGCGCGATCGCCAGTGCCGCAACGACGACCACGCCGGTGAGCGGCGCAACGGCGGCCAGCACGAGAAAGACGATCCCCGCCACGCCCAGGGCATCGCGATGCAGGGCGCTGTGGGGTTCTGGACTGAAGCGTTCGGACATGCAGTTTCCTCGAATCGAAGGCGCACGAACTCTGGGGTGAGCCGCGGCAAAGGCGGCGCATCGTCCGCTGCGCCGTACCGGACGCGCAAGCGGAGAACACCTGATCCGCACCCGTATGGCCACATTCATTGATCCAGCGGAAACAGCCCCCGCACACCTTGCCGAATCGGGATAACGCCTGCGCAGCTGTGCTGCCCACAATGCGCCCGCCGCGCCTGCCACGGAGACTTGCCATGCCGTCGCCACGACTGAACCGCCCCCTCGCCGGGCTACGCCGTACGCTTGCTCTGCTGATGTGCCTGGGCGCCTGGCTGGCCAGCGCGCCGGCGCAGGCCTTCGACCGCGATTCGCTGGTCTGGAAGAAGTGCACCCAGTGCCACGCCCCGGGTGCCGACGGCCGCATCGCACGCGTCGAGGACTTGCGCACCACGCCCGAGGAGTGGACGGTCATCGTCGACCGCATGCGCAGGCTGCACGGCATGACCCTGGGCGCGGGGGAGATGGACCGGCTGCTGAAGGAACTGGCCTCGACGCAGCTCCTCACGCCCAAGGAGCAGGCCGAAGTCGCCTACCTCAGCCTCTGGCACAACTCGCAGCACGTCGAGGCCCCAGCCGACAAGGGCGAGGAGCGCTTCTTCGCCACCTGCGTGCGCTGCCACAGCGCGGGCAAGATCCGCTCCTACCGCATGACGCCCACGGCCTGGGCCAAGGTGCGCGACCTGCACCTCTACGCGATCCCGACCGTCGTCTACCAATTGCGCGAGATGCGCTGGATCCCCGAGGCCGACGCGGTGCTGGCTGAACTCGCCAAGACGCTGCCCTACGACAAGCCGACACCCGCGCCGGCAACACGGCTCGAAGGCCGCTGGGCGGTATTCGGCTGGCAGCCCGGCCGTGGGGCCTTCCGCGGCCAGGTGCAGATCAGGGATGCGGGCAACGCCGAAGTCGCACTCGACGGCCGCGTGGCCTACACCGACGGCATGAACGAGACCTTCGACGGCGAAGGCACGCTCTACGGCGGCACCGCGCTGCGCACCCGCACGCGCAACAACGGCGGCGACAACCGCGGCGCCTTCATCGTCACCGGCGACGAGGCGCGCGGACAGTGGCACCTGCCGGCACCCGACTACCACACCGCCGACGCGACCTGGGTGCGTGACACCGGTGCGCCACGCCTGGTGCGTGCGCTGCCGGCCTTCCTGCTGCGGGGCGAGAAGACCACGCTCACGCTCGAAGGGCTGAATCTGCCCGACCCCAAGAGCGCCCGGCTCTCCTTTGGCGGCGCGCCCGTCAAGCTGCTGTCGGCCCGGCGCGTGGGCCCGGACGCCCTGCAGCTCGAGGTGCAGAGCCAGGCGGCGGGCCTTGCCAGCGCCACGCTCACCCTGGCGGGCGCCGGCAGCGTCAAGCTCACGCTGGCGCCACGCATAGACCACATCGCCGTGACGCCCGAGGTCGGCCGCGCCCGCATCAACATGGGACCCGACCATCCGGCCGAAGGCGTTCAGTTCGAGGCCATCGCCTACGCCCGCGACGGCAAGCGCAGCGTCGCGCTCGGGCCGGTCCCCGCACGCTTTCGCCTGACCGAGGAGAAGACACGCCCGGACGATGACGACATGCGCTGGCTGGGCGCCATCGGCGAGACCGGCAACTACGTGCCGATGGTCGACTTCGGCTCCAATCCGGTGCGCCCCTTCAAGGGCGAGAACAGCGGGCTGGTCAAGGTGCTGGCCGACTACAAGCGCGGGGCACAGACCTACCGGGCCCAGGCCCAGCTGGCCGTCACGCTGCCCGACCTGATCGCACGCCTGCGATGAGCACGCGCTACGCCTTTGCCGCCCACCGCGTCTTCGACGCCGCGGGCGGTCCTGCCGCCGACGCCCTGCTGTTCGGCACCGATCACGCCAGCCTGTTCGCGATCGACGACAGCACGCGCGCAGTCATCGAGCGCTGGCGCCGTGCGACCTCGATCGATCTCGACGCCGCCAGCCCCGAGGATCGCGAAGTGCTGGAGGCACTGCGCGGTGCACGGCTGCTCGTGCCGCAGGACGCACGCCGGCCGGGCCGTGTCGAGCATGATCCGGCGCAGATCCCGCTCGGAACGCTGGTGCTCGAGGCCGCGCAGGCCTGCAACCTGCGCTGCACCTATTGCTATGCCGGCGGCGGCTCCTACGGCGGCGCGGCGCGGCTGATGGACCCGGCCCTGGCACGCCGCGCGGCGCGTTGGCTGGTCGAGGCCTCGGGCGACCGCGACAGCGTGACACTCGTGCTCTTTGGCGGCGAGCCGCTGCTGAACATGCCCGCCATCGAGGCCGCCGTGCTCGAGGCCGAGGCCGCCGCGGCCGAGCACGGCAAG
>JADZCL010000180.1 GCA_020851615.1 Rubrivivax sp. | reverse complement strand
TGCAGCGGGCGTAGAGCGCCAGCGAGTGCTCCTGCAGCTCGAAGCCGCGCTCGGCGGCGATGGCGTGCTGGCGCTTCTCGATCTCCGCGTCGAAGAACTCCTCCACGCGGCCGCAGGTCAGGCACACCAGATGGTCGTGGTGCTGGCCGGCATTGAGCTCGAACACCGCCTTGCCTGCCTCGAAGTTGCTGCGCGTGAGCAGCCCGGCCTGCTCGAACTGCATGAGCACGCGGTAGACGGTGGCCAGGCCGATGTCGGAGCCCTCGGCCAGCAGCGCCTTGTAGACGTCCTCGGCCGTCAGGTGGCGGTTCTCGTCGGCCTGCTGGAAGACCTCGAGGATCTTGATGCGCGGCAGCGTGGCCTTCAGGCCGCTGCTCTTGAGTTCCTCGGCATTCGTCATCTGGCGCTCCACGCTGGATCGTGCACGGACCCTGCACGGCTAGAATGGATCGATGATAGCCAGCGGCCGCCGCGGCCGTGTCGCGCCTGGCCCCATGCCCATGAGCCGATCCTCCCTTGCCGCGCTGCTCGCTGCCGCCGGCGTTGCCGTCCTGCTCTCCGGTTGCGCCTCGTCGAGGGAGTCCGAGGACGGCTTCTTCTCGCGCATCACGCCCTATCGCATCGAGATCGTGCAGGGCAACGTGGTGACCCAGGAGCAGGCCGCCCGCGTGCGGCCGGGTCTCACGCGGGCGCAGGTGCGTGACATCCTGGGGACGCCGCTGCTGGCCGACCCCTTTCATGCCGACCGCTGGGACTACCTCTTCACGCTGCGTCGCGACGGCACGCCCAACCAGCGCCGCAGCGTGATCGTGCACTTCAAGGGCGATGCGCTGACGTCGATCGAGGCGCCCGACCTGCCGTCGGAGCGCGAGTTCGTGCAGAGCCTCAGCGTGTCGCGGGCGCAGGTGCGGCCGCAGCCGCTGGAGCTGAGCGCCGAGCAGGTGCAGGCGCTGCCGGCGCCGGCGCGGCGCGAGGCGCTGCCGCCCGCAGCGCCGGCGGGGCCGGCACGCAGCTACCCGCCGGTGGGGGACTGAGCATGGCCGGCGCGATCAACGTGGCCGTTGCCGGGGCCTCCGGGCGCATGGGCCGCATGCTGATAGAGGCCGTGCTCGCCAGCGGCGATTGCAGCCTGACGGGGGCCCTGGACGTACCCGGCAGCGCGGCCCTGGGCGAGGACGCCGGCGCGCCGCTGGGTCGTGTGACCGGTGTGGCCGTCACCGACGACCTGGCCAGCGGCCTGGCCGGTGCGGACGCCCTGATCGACTTCACCCGCCCCGAGGGCACGCTGGCCCACCTGGCCGCCTGCCGCGCGCAGGGCGTGGCCATGGTCATCGGCACGACCGGCTTCACGCCCGCCCAGCGGGCCGAGGTCGGCGCCGCGGCGCAGGCTCTGCCCATCGTGCTGGCGCCCAACATGAGCGTGGGCGTGAACGTCATGCTGCGCCTGCTGGCGCAGGCTGCACGCGCGCTGTCCGAAGGCTACGACATCGAGGTCATCGAGGCCCACCATCGTCACAAGGTCGACGCACCCAGCGGCACCGCGCTGGCGATGGGGCAGGCGCTGGCCGCGGCAACCGGCCGCCGGCTCGAGGACTGCGCGGTCTACGCGCGCGAAGGCGTGACCGGCGAGCGCGTGGCCGGCAGCATCGGCTTTGCCGCCATCCGCGGCGGCGACATCGTCGGCGACCACACCGTGCTCTTTGCTGGCACCGGCGAGCGGTTGGAGATCACCCACCGCAGCAGCAGCCGCGCCAACTACGCCGCCGGCAGCCTGCGCGCCGTGCGCTTCCTGCAGGGGCGTGCCCCGGGCCTGTACGGCATGGACGACGTGCTGGGGCTGCGCGACTGAGTCCAGGCAGCCGTGGTCGGCCTCACGCACTTCTGGGACGGGGCCGACGGCGTGGCGCGCCTGGTCGCGCTGCTCTTGCTGGCGATGTCGGTGGCGGCCTGGGTGCTGATCGGCTGGAAGACCTGGCTGCTGCGCCGCGTGGCCGGCGACATCCGCCGTGGCACACAGGCGTTCTGGAGTGCGGCCAGCCTGGGTGAGGCGCGGGAGCGACTGCTGTCCATCGACCGCGAACGGCTGCTGCAGGCCCTGGTCGAGGCGGCTGCCGAACCGGCGCGCAGCGGTACGCTGGATGCGGACGGCGACCGCAGCGCCCAGCTCACGCGACGCCTGCGCGACGCCTTGCACGCCGGCCTGGCGCAATTGCAGTTCGGGCAGGTGGTGCTGGCCTCGGTGGGGGGGACGGCGCCCTTCGTCGGCCTGTTCGGCACCGTCTGGGGCATCTACCACGCGCTGGTGGGAATCGCCGCCAGCGGCAGCCTGTCGATCGAGAAGATCGCCGGGCCGGTCGGCGAGGCGCTGATCATGACGGCCGCGGGCATCGCCGTCGCCGTGCCGGCCGTGCTCGCCTACAACGCCTTCGGCCAACGCATCGCCGCGGCCGAGGCCGAGCTCGAGGGTTTCGCGCACGACCTGCGCGCGCTGGCGCTGGGCGCCGCGGCGGGGTGAGATGGCCGGCTTCGGGCG
>JADZCL010000179.1 GCA_020851615.1 Rubrivivax sp. | reverse complement strand
TCACGCACGCGCGGTTGCAGGGCGAGGCGGTCGTCGCCACGTGTCGTGAGCTGAGCGACCGCGATGCCGCGCAGCAGCTGATCGGTGCGCGTGTCTTTGTGGCGCGGGCCGGCTTCCCCGAGCCCGAGGACGGCGAGTTCTATTGGGTCGACCTGATCGGCCTCGAGGTACGCGATCGGGCCCGTCGGCTATTGGGCAAGGTCACTCATCTCCTGCAGACCGGGCCCCACAGTGTGTTGTGCGTGCAACCCGCGGCGGCCGACGCCGCGGAGGTGCTGATTCCCTTCGTCGCGGCCTATGTCGATCGCGTCGACCGCGACGGGAAGACAATCCACGTCGACTGGCAGGACGACTATTGATTGCCGGCCGGTGGCCGGCCTTCGACCCGCACCGACCTTGGCGCGCCGCGTGATTCGCTTCGACATCGTCACCCTCTTCCCGGAGCTGTTCGGGCCGCACATGGCCAGCGGCGTCACGCGCCGCGCGTTCGACTCCAGGCAGGTGCAGGTCCGGTTGTGGCCGCTGCGCGATTTTGCGGACGGCCCGTACCGGCGCGTCGACGACCGCCCGTTTGGTGGCGGGCCCGGCATGGTGATGCTGGCCCAGCCGCTGCAGCGGGCGCTGGAGGCCGTGCATGCCGAACGAGGCGACCTGCCGGCGGTCGTGCACTTCACGCCCACCGGGCGCACGCTGACGCAGGCGCAGGTGCAGGAGATGGCGGCCGGCTCGGGTGCCGTGTTGCTCTGCGGACGCTACGAAGGCGTGGACCAGCGCTTCCTCGATCGCCATGTGACGCAGGAAGTCAGCCTGGGCGACTACGTGCTTTCGGGCGGCGAGTTGCCGGCTCTGGTGTTGCTGGACGCCGTGGCCCGTTTGCAGCCTGGGGTGCTGCCGGCGCCCTCGCACGAGCAGGACAGCTTCTCGGACGGCCTGCTCGAGGCGCCGGCCTACACACGACCCGAGCAGTGGGTCACGCCCGCGGGTGCCTTGCCGGTGCCGCCGGTGCTGCTGTCGGGGCATCATGCCCAGATCGCGGCCTGGCGGCGTGGCCAGTCGCTGGTCCTGACGGCCAAGCGGCGCCCGGACCTGATCGCGGCAGCGCGTGCTGCGGGGCGGCTGGACGAGGCCGATGAACGCGTCCTGCGGCAGTTCGCGCCAGACGACACGCTATAATCAAAAGCTTTTCGATCCTCTGGCGGGATACCACATTTCATCCACCGCCCCGCGCACGATCGATATCGGAGCCTTCACGTGGACCTCATCGCCACCCTCGAGCAGGAAGAGATTGCTCGGCTGAACCGCAAGATCCCCGCCTTCGCCCCCGGCGATACGGTGGTCGTCAACGTCAACGTCGTCGAAGGCACGCGCAAGCGGGTGCAGGCGTACGAGGGCGTCGTCATCGCCAAGCGCAACCGCGGCCTCAACAGCAGTTTCATCGTCCGCAAGATCTCCAGCGGCGAGGGCGTGGAGCGCACCTTCCAGCTCTACAGCCCGCTGCTGGCGAGCATCGAAGTCAAGCGCCGCGGCGACGTGCGCCGGGCCAAGCTCTACTACCTGCGCCAGCGCAGCGGCAAGTCGGCGCGCATCAAGGAAAAGCTCTCCTGAACCTGTGCGGGGTCGCCGTTCGCGGCGGCCCCTTGTTCGTGGGTCGCCCGCTGGGCGGTCCCCTTTGAATGGGCCGCCGCCGAGGCGGCCCGTTGCATTTGAACGCTTTGCCCCGACATCGCCGTCATGCCTGCGAGCCTGCCGCGCATCACCGATCCACATGCCATTCCGGTGGTTGGTGACGATCACCACCTCGAGCCGCTGAGCCCGTCGCTGTTGACGCCGGACGCGCTGCGTGAGCGCTTCACCCGTGCACAGGGCTTCACGGCGCCGATCGCCGGTGACGGGGCATTGGCAGGGGCCGAGCGCGTGCCGGCACAGGCGGCGGTGCTGGTGGGCCTGGTGCCGCGTGGGGACGCGCTGCACGTCCTGCTGACACGACGCACCGAGCACCTGCGCGACCACGCCGGCCAGATCAGTTTTCCTGGTGGGCGCCGCGAGCCCGTCGACGCCAACCCTGAAGCCACTGCGCTGCGCGAGGCGCAGGAGGAGGTTGGCCTGCTCCCGCAGCGTGTCGAAGTGCTCGGCCGCCTGCCGGTCTACACGACCATCACGCGATTCGCCGTGACGCCGGTGGTGGCGCTGGTCGAACCGCCGTTCGACCTGCGCCTGGATGCACACGAGGTGGCCGAGGCCTTCGAGGTGCCGCTGCCGTACCTGATGACGCCGGCCCATCATCGCCGCCACGTCTACCAGTTCGACGGCAGTCAGCGCCAGTTCCTCTCGATGCCCTGGCGGCCGACGACGCGGCAGGGCAACGAGTACTTCATCTGGGGGGCCACCGCGGCGATGCTGCGCAACCTCTACCACTTCCTGCACGGCTGAGCGGCGTGGCCTGCCGGCCCCTATCATCGCGCGCGAGATGAGCTTCTTCGCCGTCCTGTTCGCGCTGCTGATCGAGCAGGCCAAGCCGCTGCCGGGCAACAACCGGATCCACGACGCCGTCTTCGCCTGGGTGCGCTGGACCGGCCGCAACTTCGATGCCGGCAAGCCGCGCCATACCTGGGTCGTGTGGTGCGTGGCGGTGCTGGCGCCGGCGCTGGGCGTGGCCGCGATCTACCTCTTCATCTGGCGCTACAGCCTGCTGCTGGCGCTGGCCTTCGACATCGCGGTGCTCTACCTGACCCTGGGCTTCCGCCAGTTCAGTCACTACTTCACCGACATTCGCGACGCGCTGGACCGCGGTGACGAGGACGTGGCACGCCAGCGCCTGGCGCAGTGGCGCCACCTTGACGCCAGTGAACTGCCGCGCACCGAACTGCTGCGGCATGTGATCGAGCATGCGCTGCTGGCGGCGCACCGGCATGTGTTCGGCGTCTTCTTCTGGTTCGTGGTGCTGTCGGCCCTGGGCCTGGGCCCCACCGGTGCGGTGCTGTACCGCCTGGCCGAGTTCGTGAGCCGCTTCTGGGCCTATCGCCACCGCGCCCTCGATGCGCCTGCGGACGATCACCTGCTGTCGCTGTCGCGGCGGCTGTTCCAGGCCATCGACCACGTGCCGGCTCGGCTGAGCGCCTTCGGCTTCGCGGTGGTGGGCAACTTCGAGGAGGCGATCGGCGCCTGGCGACGCGACGTGTCGCTATGGCGGTATCCGAACGAAGGCATCATCCTCGCATCGGCCGCCGGGGCGCTGGGCGTGCAGTTGGGCGGTGCCGCAGCGCCGGGTGTGACGCCCGATCGCTCCAAGACGATGAGTGACGGGTCGCAGACCGACGCGACGCAGGCGCAGGGCTCCACCCCGGGCCTGCCGCCGCAACCGGGCCATCTGCAAAGCGTGGTCGGGCTCGTCTGGCGCTCGGTGGTGCTGTGGATGCTGCTGGTGGCGCTGCTGTCGCTGGCCAACGTCGTCGGCTGATGCTCTTGTACGCGCCGGCGGCTACCAGCGCCGCGGCCGGCTCTGCTCCTCGAACAACTCCTGATAGACGCGCCAGCGCGAGGGCGCGATGCGCCCGTTCTCGACGGCTGTGCGCAGGCCGCACTGCGGCTCCTGGCGATGCGTGCAGTCGTGGAAGCGGCAATGGCCGAGTTCGGCCGCCAGGTCAGGCATCAGCGCGGCGAGCTGCCCGGGGGCGATGTGCTGCAGGCCGAATTCC
>JADZCL010000178.1 GCA_020851615.1 Rubrivivax sp. | reverse complement strand
CGCCAGATCGTCACCGACGAGGACACCGCCGCACTCGAGCGCCTGAGCGGCGGGCGCACCATCCCGTCGCTGGGTGTCGGTGCACAGGTGTTGCGCGGCTTCAGCCCGACCGACTGGGCCGGCTACCTCGACGTGGCCGGCTACCCACGCGACTCACGCCTGCCGCGCGGCTGGCGCCCGGCGCCGCCAGCGCCCTTGGTGGCCCGAGCCGCAGTTGCGCCGCCCTCCGCTCCAGCACCGGCCGAGCCCGCCGCACGCGCGCCCGCGCTGCCCCCGGCCGACGCCGCCTCGCCGGCGATCAGGTTCTGACGCGCGCGATCCGCCGCGTCAGCCAGGCCCCGCTGCCAACGATTCCCCCCACGCACCAGAACAGCACCGCGGCGCCGGCGGCGCTGCCCAGGGCGCCGAAGACCAGCGGCATGAGCGTGCTCGAGGTGTTGATCGCCATCGAGCGGAAGGCCAGTGATTCACCATGGCGTCCATCGGGCGTCACGTGGTGCAGCGTGGTCATGATGATCGGCTGGGCAACACCGAGCGTGATCCCCAGCAGCGCTGCGCAGCCACCCATCAGCCATGGGTTTGCGGCCAGCGGATAGAGCGCGAAGATGATCGCCGTGCCGAGCATCGCCCCGCCCAGCACCTTCACCTCGGCCATGCTGTCGGCCAGCACCGGGACCAGGATGCGGATGCCTGTCACCGAGAGCGTGAAGGTGCCCAGGATGAAGCCGATCGTGCTGGCGCTGAAGCCGCGCTCGTGGCCAAGCACCGGCACGGCAAAGCTGTGCACATCCCAACACATCGAGAACAACCAGTTCACCATCAGCAGCCGCTTCATGCCGGGCGCGCCCAGCAGCCCCCAGGCCGTCCGCGACCCGCGCTGCGTGGGCCCTGAAGGCGGCAGCACCGGCACCTGGCGTGCCGATGCCAGGGTGGCCAGGGGCAGCAGCAGCAGCAACAGGTACGCCCCCGTGAAGCCGGTGGCGTCGATCATCAGCCCAGCCAGCACGGGCCCGACGACGTTGCTGAACGATGGGGCCACGCCCAGCCAGCTGAAGATGCGCATGCGCTCGGTGGCGTTGCGCGCGGCCAGCCCCGCCGTGCGCTGGATCGTCAGCATGCCCATGTTCGCGGCGCTGCCCGTCAGCGTGGCGGCCAGGCACATCGCCGCGATCGCCCAGGCGCCGCTCAGGCGCGTCGACACCACGGCGGCAAGCATGCCCGCCAAGGCCAGCGCGGCGGCCAGGCGCACCGGGCGGTGATAGCCCAGGCGATCCGCAAGCCGTCCCGAATACAGGGCCAGCAGGACGGGCGCGGCAGCAAAGAGCGCCAGCAGCACGCCCACGGTCCACATGCTTGCCCCCATGCTCAAGGCCTGCAGCGGCGTGGCCATGCGCAATCCCGCCATGGCCGCATGCAGGCCCAGCTGTCCGACGATCAACGCCACCAGCACCCGGCCGTCGATGGCCGCAGCCGGCGCGGCCGCCGGTGCCTCAGGCATCGGGCTCCCTGGCCTGATCCGCCGGGTCGGGCAGGCGCGCCTGCGCCAGCACGGTACCCACGCGCTCCTCGGGCAGCGCCTCGACGCCGCGCAGCTGGCGCGCCATGGCGCGCGTGCGCACCTCGGCCTGCTCGATGGCGCTGCCGGCCTCGTCGAGCTTCTTCTTGGTCCTGGCGAGCACGTCGCCGAACTTGCCGAACTCGGTCTTCACGGCGCCCAGCACCTCCCAGACCTCGGCCGAGCGCTTCTCGAGTGCCAGCGTGCGAAATCCCATCTGCAGGCTGCTGAGCGTGGCCAGCAGCGTGGTCGGGCCGGCGAGCATCACCTTGTGCTCACGCTGCAGCGCCTCGACCAGGCCGGGCCGACGCAGCGCCTCGGCGTAAAGGCCTTCGGTCGGCAGGAACAGGATCGCGAAATCGGTGGTGTGGGGCGGCGCGACGTACTTGTCGCGGATGCGCCGCGCCTCGAGCCGCAGACGTGTCTCAATCGCCTTGGCCGCCGTTTCCATGCCGCCGGTGTCGGCACGCTCGTGCGCCTCGAGCAGCCGTTCGTAGTCCTCGCGCGGGAACTTGGCGTCGATCGGCAGCCACAGCGGCGGTGCGCCGCTGCCAGGCTCCGCGCGGCCGGGCAGGCGTATCGCGTACTCGACCCGCTCGTTGCTGCCAGGCACGGTGGCCACGTTGATGGCGTACTGCTCGGGCGTGAACACCTGCTCGAGCAGGCCCGCGAGCTGCACCTCGCCGAACACGCCGCGCGTCTTCACGTTCGTCAGCACGCGGTTGAGCGTGCCCACGTCACGCGCCAGCGCCTGCATGTCCCCCAGCCCCTTGTGCACCTGCTCCAGTCGCTCGGCGACCTGCTTGAAACTCTCGGCCAGCCGGGTCTCGAGCGTGGCATGCAGCTTCTCGTCGACGGTGGCACGCATCTGCTCGAGCTTGGCCTCGTTGCCCTGCTGCAGCGCTGCAAGCCGTGCATCCACCGCCTGGCGCACCTCGCCCAGGCGCTGGGCGTTGGCTTCGCTGAGCCGCAGCAGCTGGTCGGCCAAGGTCTCGCTCACGCGGCGCAATGCGCCTTCGGTGGCCTGCTGCATCTGCGCCAGCTGCACGCGAAACGAGTCGATCTGCTCGTTCTGCGTGCGCGCGACATCCCCGCTCTGCGCCAGCAGCATCTGCTGGAAGCTGGCCAGATCGGCCCGCGTGCCCTGCCCCTGGCGTCCGAGTTCGTCGCGCAGCTCACGCTCGAGCCGCTCGGAGTCGCCCCGCACGGCACGCACCGAGTCTGCCAGTTCGCGCTGCAGCATCTGCTGGCCCGGCGGGCGCAGGGCCAGGCGCACCAGCACGAGCAACAGCAGCACCCCCAACACCGCCGCCACGGACAGCAGCATCGTCGACCAGTCAGGCATGGCGGCATTGTCTCAGGCCCCATGCGGGCCAGTGCAGGCACGCGCTGCCGCGCCACGTGGTGCAACGGTGGTTCACCGCGAGTGCAGCCCGAAAACCTCCGGATTCAGAAGGCTCGGCGGCCGTTGTCCGCAGAGTGCCGCGATCAGGTTGGCGGCCGCCAGGTCGGCCATCGCTCGCCGCGTGCGCAGGCTGGCGCTGCCGATGTGCGGCGTGAGGGCTGCGTTGGGCAGCGCCATCAACTTGGGGTTGATGTGCGGCTCGCCCTCGAAGACATCCAGACCCGCGGCCGCCAGGCGCCCAGCCTGCAAGGCCGCCGCGAGTGCGTCCTCGTCGACGAGTCCACCGCGGCCGATGTTGGTCAGCGTGGCAGCGGGCTTCATCAGGGCCAATTCGGCAGCGCCGATGGCGTGGTGCGTCTGGTCGCTGTAGGGCAGAACCAGCACCAGGTGGTCGCACTCGCGCAGCAGCGTGGTCTTCTCGACCCAGCGGGCCGCAAGCGGCGCCTCCAGGTCGGGCGCCAGCCGCGTCCGGTTGTGATAGATGACCTTCATCCCGAAGCCCAGCGCACCGCGGCGGGCGATCGCCTGCCCGATGCGGCCCATGCCCAGGATCCCCAGGGTCGACCCGTGCACGTCGGGCGCGATGAACATGTCGTAGGTCCAGCGTGTCCAGCGCCCCTGGCGCAGGTAGCGCTCGCCCTCGGTGATGCGGCGCGCCGCCGCCATCAGCAGCGCAAAGCCGAGGTCGGCTGTGGTCTCGGTCAGCACGCCCGGCGTATTGGTCGCCATCACGCCTCGCGCGCTGCAGGCTTGCACATCGATGTTGTTGAAGCCCACGGCCATGTTGCAGACCGCGCGCAGGTCCGGGCAGGCATCCAGCAACGCGGCGTCTATGCGCTCGCTGGCGGTGATGAAGGCCCCGGCCTTGCCTTGCAGGCGCTCGACCAGCTGCGAGCGCTCCAGGATGGTGTCGGTGGGGTTGTCGTCGACTTCGAAGCACTCGCGCAAGCGCTCGACGACCTGCGGAAAGATCCGCCGCGCGACCAGCACGTGCGGCTGGGAAGATGCGGCCATCGGTGTCTCCTTGGGGATGGGCTCAGCGGAAGAAGACCCAGGTCATGAGCACGAACAGCGGCAGCAGCACGACTGCACTCCAGCCCATGTAGCCGAAGAAGCTCGGCATGGCGACGCCGCGCTCCTCGGCGATGGCCTTGACCATGAAGTTGGGCGCATTGCCGATGTAGGTGTTGGCGCCCATGAACACCGACCCGGCCGAGATCGCCGCCAGCGTGCTTGCCAGCGGCAGCATCAGCGTCTGCGGGTCGCCACCGGCGAGATTGAAGAAGACGAGGTAGGTGGGTGCGTTGTCGAGGAAGGAGCTGAGCCCGCCGGTGAACCAGAAGTAGGCCCATGGCAGCGGCTGGCCGTCGGGGCCGGTGACTGCACGAGCCACCGCCGCAAAGGCGCCCTGCTCGCCGGCGCGCAGCATCGCCAGCACCGGCACCATGGTCACGAAGATGCCGATGAAGAGCTTGGCCACCTCCTGCATCGGTGCCCAGGTGAACTGGTTGGCCTGGCGCACCGCGCGCGGCGTGATCGCCAGCGACAACAGCGTCACCGCCACCAGCAGCAGGTCGCGCACGAGTTGCTGCAGTTCGACCACCGTGCCGAACACGGCAAAACTCACGCCCGGATTCCACACGCCGCTCATCAACACGAGGCCGACCACGGCGGCCAGCGGTACGAAGTTGATCGCCCCGTCCAGCCCCAGGCGCTGTGTGTCTGGCGTCGGGTCCAGCGGCAGCACTCCCTCCTTGCGATACCACCAGCTGTCGATGACGTAGAAGATCGCCAGCAGCGCGGCCAGCAGCGACAGCGTTTCGGGGAAGATGTGGCGCAGTGTCCAGAAGAAGTCGACCCCGCGCAGGAAACCCAGGAACAGCGGCGGATCGCCCAGCGGCGTCAGCGAGCCACCGGCATTGCTGACCGTGAAGATGAAGAAGACCACCACGTGCGCGACATGCTTGCGGTTGTCGTTGGCGCGGATCAGCGGGCGGATCAGGAGCATGGACGCCCCGGTCGTCCCCATCACGCTCGCCAGCAGCGAACCGATGGCCATGATGCCGACATTGGTGAGCGGACTGCCACGCAGGTTGCCGCGCACGTAGATGCCACCCGCAGCCGTGAAGAGCGCGCACAGCAAGGCGATGAAGGGGACGTACTCGGCCAGCAGCGTATGGGTGACAGCCTGCCCGGCCGCCGCCGGGCCGAAGGCGAGCGCATAGGGCAGCACGAATGCCAGCACCCAGCCCGCGGTGATCTTGCCGAAATGGTGGTGCCACAGGCGCGGCGCCAGCAGCGGCAGCAGCGCAATCGACAGCAGCATGCCGGCAAACGGCAGGCCCCACCAGGCCGACAGGGCGGCGCCTTCAACTTCTGTGGCCTGCGCCAGCAAGGGGACCGCCGACAACAAGGCAACGAGGGCGATACGAGAAGTGTGCGGCATGTTCGCTCGTTCTGCAGGCTGGGGCGTGGGGCGTGGGACGCGGATGGCCGGGCATTGTCCATCGGCTGCCGGCTCGGCCGGCGCGCTGGTGGAGCGATGGGAATCCGCGAGGCTTGGAGCCTTCCAGAAGAAAATTGTGCGGCGCAGCAAAAAGTTCTTGCATTCCCGTGGCGACACCCTATACTTCCGTCCATGCTGCAGTGCAGCAACGATGCGCAGGCAGAAGCCGGTGCACGCAATCCTCACCCAAACGGAGAGTCCCCATGAGCTTCACCCCCGACCAACTCCTGGCTGCCCAGCGTGCCAACGTCGAAACCCTCGTCGGCCTGACCAACAAGGCCTTCGAAGGCGTCGAAAGGCTGGTTGAGCTGAACATGCAGGTTGCCAAGACCGCCCTGAACGAGGCCGCCGAGGCGACCATGGCCGCGATGTCGGTCAAGGACGCGCAGGAACTGCTCGCCCTGCAAGCCAGCCTGCTGCAGCCCAGCGCCGAGAAGGCCGCTGCCTACTCGCGCCACGTCTACGACATCTTCGCCGCGACCAACGCCGAGTTGACCGCCGCTGCCGAAGCACAGGTTGCCGACGCGCAGAAGAAGGTGCTCGCCAGCGTCGACACCGCGGTCAAGAACGCGCCTGCCGGTACCGAGAACGCGGTCGCGCTCGTGAAGTCGGCCGTGGCCGCCGCGAACAACGCGTTCGAGAGTGTGCACAAGGCCGCCAAGCAGGCTGCCGAAGTGGCCGAGTCCAACTTCCAGGCCATGACGACCACCGCGGTCAAGGCCACCCAAGGCTCGACCAAGGCCAAGCGCGCCGCCTGAGCGTGCCCGCCCAGGGGCGGCGACCGGGG
>JADZCL010000177.1 GCA_020851615.1 Rubrivivax sp. | reverse complement strand
GCCAGCACCCCGTCGACCCCGTCCAGCGACGTGCCGGACATGAGGCCGATGCAGCGCATCATCAGACGGCTGCTGCTTGCGGGCTACTCGAAGCGTGCACGCGCGCCGTGCAGGCTCGCTGCGACCTCCAGCCTGCCACTGGCGGCCTGCGCGTCGTGCTGGAAGCGCGCGCGGTCCGTCGGGTCGAGGGCAACCGGCTGCCCGGCCTTGGCCACCAGCATCGGGTCCTGGTGCTTGCCGCCGACCCGGAACTCGAAGTGCAGATGTGGCCCCGTGGCCCAGCCGGTGGAGCCGACGGCACCCAGCGTCTGCCCCTGTTCGATGCGCTGCCCCTTGTGCACGCTGATGGCGCTCAGGTGTGCGTAGAGCGTGGTGTGCTGGTTGCCGTGCTGCAGCTCGACGACGTTGCCGTACCCGTTCTGGCGACCGGCGAACTGCACCACGCCATCGCCGACGGCCCGCACGGGTGTTCCGGTGGGGGCGCCGTAGTCGGTGCCCAGATGCGCACGCCAGGTGCGCAGCAGGGGATGCATGCGCATCGCAAAACCCGAGGTCACGCGCGAGAACGCCAACGGGCTGCTGAGGAAGGTGTGCCTGCGGCTCGTGCCATCCGGGCCGAAGTAGCCGCCGCGGCCCTGCGCGTCAACGAACCACAGCGCCTTGTGTGCACGTCCGGCATTGACGAACTCGGCCGCCAGCACGCGCCCCGTGCCTTCGCTCCAGGGCACGAGTTCACCGTCGGCGCTGAGCGCTTCGTAGACGACTGCGAAATGGTCGCCCTTGCGCAGTTCACGGTGGAAGTCGATGTCGGCGGAAAAAATCTCGGCCAGTTGGGAGGCCACGCCATCGGGCAGCCCGGCCTCGTCCGTGGCGGCGAAGAGGCTGCTGCGGATGGTGCCATTGCCCAGCCGCAGGCTTGCCTCCAGCGCAGCAACGTCCAGCCGGGACTGCCAGCGGCCGTCCACCCTGGCGAGGGTGAGGCGGTTGAAGTGCGTCAGCCGCTGCTCGGCCTTGTCGGCCGGAAACCGTGCCACCAGCTGGGCCAGGGCGCCATGGGCATCGGTGCGGGCCTGCACGAGCTTGCCGCCACGTCCCTGCAGAAGGCGCTGGGCCAAGGCATCCTGTCGCACGAAGCCGGTCAGCCCCGCCTCGTCGAGCACGCCCAGGCGCTGGAGCAGGGCCTGCAGCCCATCGGTGCCGCGCGTGATGGTGCTGCGGTCCAGGGTGAGGGTGGAAGCCGCAAGCGACTCGAGTTGGGTGTCCAGAGAATCGGGCTGGACAGCCTCACTCAAGGTGCGTACCGGCAGATTGGCGGCGTCGGGCAGCAGCGGGGCGACACCGAAGGCCGTGACGGCAAAGCCCCCCAGGCCCGCAACCATTGCCGCCACGATGCGGCGGCGGTGTCGGGAGCTGAACTGCAGGGCGGTCGCGCTCCAGGACGCGAATGCTTGATGCGGCAACAAAGGTCTTCCGAAGCAGGGCGCCGGCGTGCGGGTCGAGCCCTGTCACGGCAGCGAGTCTCGGCAAGGCCGGCCCAGCGCGGACCGTCCACTAAAATCCGCCGTTCACCGGGCCATGGAGGCCTGGTGGCGGTCGGCGGACCGGGCGAGTATAGCCAAGGTCCGCGCGGCGGCTCCCCGTGGAATCGATCATCTTTACGGCTCATCTTCATGACCGACGTCAATGGCGCTGCCGCAGCGCATCCGATCAGCGACCGCGTGCGCCACGCCATGGCCGTCACGCAGCGCAACTGCGAAGAGCTCCTGCCCGAAGCCGACTGGCTGGCCAAGCTGGCCCGTGCAGAGGCCACCGGCAAGCCGCTGCGCATCAAGCTGGGCCTGGATCCGACGGCGCCGGACATCCACATCGGCCATACCGTGGTGCTCAACAAGCTGCGCCAGTTGCAGGATCTTGGCCACACGGTGATCTTCCTGATCGGGGACTTCACGTCGATGATCGGCGACCCGTCGGGCCGCAACGCGACGCGGCCGGCGCTGACGCGCGAGCAGATCGAGGCCAACGCCAAGACCTACTATGCGCAGGCGAGCCTGGTGCTGGACCCGCAGAAGACCGAGATCCGCTACAACAGTGAATGGTCCGACGCGCTGGGTGCCCGCGGCATGATCCAGCTCGCGGCGAAGTACACGCTGGCACGCATGCTCGAGCGCGACGACTTCACCAAGCGCTACCGCAGCGGCAGCCCGATCAGCATCCATGAGCTGCTGTACCCGCTGATGCAGGGCTACGACTCGGTCGCTCTGCAGAGCGACCTCGAACTCGGCGGCACCGACCAGAAGTTCAACCTGCTCGTCGGGCGCACGCTGCAGCAGGAGTTCGGCCAGGAGCCGCAGTGCATCCTCACCATGCCGCTGCTCGAAGGCCTGGACGGGGTCGAGAAGATGTCCAAGAGCAAAGGCAACTATGTCGGCATCAGCGAACCGGCCAACAGCATGTTCGCCAAGCTGCTGTCGATCAGCGACGATTTGATGTGGAAGTACTACCGGCTGCTGTCCTGGCGCGAGCCGGTCGAGGTGGCCGCGCTGCACGCCGAGGTCGACGCCGGACGCAATCCCAAGGACGTCAAGGTGCTGCTGGCCAAGGAGATCACCGCGCGCTTTCACAGCGCCGCAGCGGCCGAAGCGGCGCAGGATGACTTCCAGCGCCGGGCTGCCGGCGGCGTCCCCGACCGCATCGCCGAGATCGCGCTTGGCGGCGCGCCGCTGGCCATCGGCAGTCTGCTCAAGCAGGCCGGTCTCGTGCCCTCGACGAGCGAGGCCATGCGCCTGATCGAGCAAGGCGGCGTGCGCGTGGACGGCGGCGTGGTCTCCGACAAGGGCCTGAAGCTGCCGGCGGGGACTTGCGTCGTGCAGGTCGGCAAGCGCAAGTTCGCGCGCGTCACGCTGACCGCCTGACGTCCCTGTCGTGCAGGTCGCGAGCTATCTCAAGCTGTCGATTGCGGTGGCGCTGGCCACCATTGCGCTGAAGACCGGCGCGTGGTGGGTGAGTGGCTCGGTGGGCCTGTTGTCGGATGCGCTGGAGTCGCTGGTCAACCTTGCCGGCGCGGTGTTCGCGCTCATGATGGTCATCGTGGCGGAGCGACCGCCCGACGACGGCCACCCCTACGGACACCACAAGGCCGAGTACTTCTCGAGCGGGTTCGAGGGGGTGCTCATCTTCGCTGCCGCGCTGGCCATCGTGGCGGCGGCCGTGCGGCGCCTGCTCGAGCCCCAGCCGCTGCAGGCCATCGGTCTGGGTCTGAGCCTGTCGGTCGTCAGCTCGCTGCTCAACGGCGCGCTGGCCTACGCGATGCTGCAGAAGGCGCGCAGCCACCGCTCGATGGCGCTGGAGGCCGATGCCCGCCACCTGTTCACCGATGTCTGGACCTCGGCCGGCGTGGTCGCCGGTCTGCTGGGCGTGATGGCCACCGGCTGGCAGTGGCTGGACCCGGTGATTGCCATCGCGGTGGCTGCCAATATCCTGCGCGAAGGCGGGAGGCTGGTCTGGCGTTCCGCCCAGGGCCTGATGGATCTGGCGATCGAGCCCGAGGCACGGGCCGAGATCGACCGCACGCTGGCGTCCTTCGCGCATCACTCGATCCGCTTCGACCACATCGCCACCCGCCGCGCGGGCCAGCGTCGTTTCGTCGACCTGCACATGCACATGCCTGCGGCCTGGTCACTCGGGCGCGCGGCGGCGCTGCGCACCTCGGTCGAACAGGCGCTGATGAGCGCCGTGCCCGGGCTGCGCGCGAGCATCCAGCTGTTGCCCATGGACGTCGAGGCGCATTTCGACGAAGCCAAGGATCCGCTGTGAAGGCGCGCCCGTGATCGCGCTGCTGCAGCGGGTGAGCCAGGCCCATGTCGAGGTGGACGGCGAAGTCACCGGCCGCATCGGCCATGGGCTGCTGATGCTGGTCTGCGCCGAGCCGGCCGACCAGGAGGCGCAGGCGGCGCGGCTCGTCGACAAGGTCCTGCGGCTGCGCAT
>JADZCL010000176.1 GCA_020851615.1 Rubrivivax sp. | reverse complement strand
GCGGTGAAGAAGACTGCGGTGAAGAAAGCGGCGGCGAAGCGGGTGGCCGCAAGGAAGACACCGGCCAGGCGCGCGGTGGCGAAGAAGGCGGCAACAGGCGCAGCCGCGGGCCGCAGCGGCTGAACGGCCTTCAGCGCAGGCTGCGGTTGCTGCGCGCCAGCAGTGCGATCAGCGCGCCAGCACCGCCTTGCGGCCCGCTGGCTTGTGCGAAGGCGATCACCTCCGCGCTCTGCGCCAGCCAGCGCTGCACGCGCAGCTTGAGCACGGGGTGACGGCCCGGTGAACCGTGGCCCTTGCCGTGCACGATGCGCACGCAGCGCTGCCCGCGTCGCCCGGCATCGCCCAGGAAGCCCTGCAGCACCTCCCGTGCCTCGTTGCGGCGCAGGCCGTGCAGGTCGAGTTCGCCCTGGATCGCCCATTGCCCGCGCCGCAGTCGCGTCACGACATCGGCCGCGATGCCGGGGCGTCGAAAGCTCAGGCCGTCGTCGGTGAGCAGCAGCGATTCCAGGTCGACTTCGTCGGACCAGGTCTGGCGCAGTGCGGCGCGTTCGTCGGCCTCGCGCTGGTGCGGCCAGGGCTGCGGGCGCCACTGCTCGACCTCGGCGCGGCCGCTCTGCCGCAACGGCGTCACCGCGCCGACCGCATCGCGAAACAGCCACCGTGCCGACTCGCTGGCCTGGCGCTGCGCCTGCTCCTGCGCCTGTTGCAGCGCCGCTTCACGCTGCCGCGCCCGCAGCGCGTCATGCACGTCACCCAGATCGCTCAGGTGGGTCCGCACCGGCGTGCGCAGCGTGCTGCGGCGTGTGGCTTTGCGCGTTTGCATCACAGCAGGCCCCGCTCGGCCATCGAGACGACCTGACCGCAGCCGACGACCAGATGGTCGAGCACGCGCACGTCCACGAGTGCCAGCGCGCTCTTCAGGGTCTGGGTGAGGAACTCATCGGCGCGCGATGGTTCGGCCAGCCCCGAAGGATGGTTGTGCGCGAGGATGACCGCCCCCGCGTTCAGCGCCATGGCCCGGCGCACCACCTCGCGCGGGTAGACGCTGGTCTGCGCGAGCGTGCCGCGGAACATCTCCTCCAGTTCGAGCAGGCGGTGCTGGTGGTCGAGGAACAGCACGGCAAAGACCTCGTAGCCGAGGCCCCCCAGCTGCAGCGCAAGATAGTCCTTGACGCGTTGCGGTGCATCGAACACCGGTGCCTGCCGCAGGGGTTGGGCAAGCGCGCGGCGCGCGATCTCCATCACCGCCAGGATCTCGGCGCGCTTGGCGGGCCCCAGGCCCTTGACCGGCGCCAGATCCTCGGCGCGGGCCTGCAGCAGCCCGGCAAAGCCGCCGCAGCGGTCCAGGAGCGCCTGCGCGAGCGCAAAGACGCCTTGGCCGGGCAGGCCGGTGCGCAGCAGCAGCGCCAGCAGCTCGGTGTCGGCCAGCGCCGCGGCCCCGCGCTGCAGCAGCTTCTCGCGCGGGCGCTGGTCGGCGGGCAAGTCCTTCAGCGACATGGGCTTGGGGCAGGTGGCGCGGCGGCCGCGGTGGGGGTGCCGAATAGAATCGGCTGCAGTCTATTCGAGGCGCCCGCAGGCGCCGGTCGCGCCGTGAACCTCATCCAGCCGGGCTCCTTCCTGACCCTGCACTACCGCCTGAGCAGCACCGACGGCACCGACGTCGTCAATACCTTCGAGAGTTCGCCGGCCACGCTCTCGCTGGGTGCAGGGCAGCTGGCGCCGGCGCTCGAGCAGCGCTTGATCGGCCTGGCCGAGGGCGCGCGTGTGGCGTTCGACGTGCCCGCGGGCGAGGCCTTCGGCGAGCGCAATCCGCAACTGCTGCAGCGCGTCACCCGCGCCCTTCTGCGTGAGCACGGCGACCCGCAGGCCAGCTATGCCTGTGGCGACGTGGTCGAGTTCCCGACGCCCGACGGTGCGGGCTCCTATGCCGGAGTCGTGCGCGAAGTCGGTGACGACTGGCTGCTGTTCGACTTCAACCATCCGTTGGCTGGCCGCGCGCTGCGCTTCGAGGTCCAGGTGCTGGGAGTGCTCGATTGAACGCCGCAGCCAAACCGCCCTCGCGTGTCCACGAGGTCTTGCTGGCCGAGCCGCGCGGCTTCTGTGCCGGCGTGGATCGCGCCATCGAGATCGTCGAGCGCGCGCTGCAGCAGTTCGGCCGCCCGATCTACGTGCGCCACGAGATCGTGCACAACACCTACGTCGTCAACGACCTGAAGGCCAAGGGCGCGATCTTCATCGAGGACCTGGACGAGGTGCCCGCTGGGGCCACACTGATCTTCAGCGCGCACGGCGTCAGCAAGGCCTTGCGCGACGAGGCCGCACGGCGGGGCTTTCGCATCTTCGACGCCACCTGCCCGCTGGTGAGCAAGGTGCACATCGAGGTGGCCAAGCTGGCGCGCGAGGGCTTCGAGTTCATCATGATCGGCCACAAGGGCCACCCCGAGGTCGAAGGCACGATGGGGCAGTTGCAGGAAGGCATCTACCTCGTCGAGAGTGTCCAGGACGTGGCGAGCGTGCGGCCGCGCGGCGAGCGCATCGCGGTGGTGACGCAGACCACGTTGAGCGTGGATGACGCGGCCGCGATCCTGGCCGCGGTCAAGCTGCGCTTCCCGCAGGTGCGCGAGCCCAAGAAGCAGGACATCTGCTACGCGACGCAGAACCGCCAGGATGCGGTCAAGCTGATGGCGCCCACGGTCGACGTGGTCATCGTCGTGGGCAGCCGCACCAGCAGCAACAGCAACCGGCTGCGCGAGGTTGCCGAGCGCCTGGGCACGGCTGCACACATGGTCGACTCCGCCGGCGACCTCGATCCGGCCTGGTTCGAAGGCCGTCCGCGCGTGGGCGTGACCGCCGGCGCCTCGGCCCCGGACATCCTCGTGCAGCAGGTGATCGAGCGCTTGCGCGAACTCGGCGCGGCCAGCGTGCGCAAGCTCGACGGCGTGCAGGAGCATGTGCGCTTTCCGCTGCCGCGCGGCCTGGGCGGAGCCGGGCGGGTCTGAGCGGCAGCGCTGCCCAGGTCGCCTGCCTACAATTTCGGGTCCCGCCAGAACACCCCCGAACGCGTGCGCCTGCACGCCCGTCCCCATGCTCGACATCAATCTGCTGCGCCGCGACCTCGACGGCGTCGTCACCGGCCTCACGCGACGCAAGAACCCGCAACCCTTTCTCGACGTCGAGCGCTTCGTCGTCCTCGAGGCCGAGCGTAAGCGCATCCAGACCCGGACCGAGGAGTTGCAGGCACGGCGCAACAGCGTCTCGCGCCAGATCGGTGCCGCCAAGGGCAAGGGCGACGACGCCGCGGCGCTGATGGCTGAGGTCGGTGAGATTGCCGATGAGCTCAAGGCCGGCGCCCAG
>JADZCL010000175.1 GCA_020851615.1 Rubrivivax sp. | reverse complement strand
GGCCCCTGAAGCGCCACCAAGACACTTTTCGCCCGACCGGCCTGGCCCTTGCGCCGGGCCGATTCGCGTAGCCCACAGCCCCTGGATCCACACCATGCTTCGCTGTGCTGCACTTGGCCTGTCGCTCTGCATGCTGCTGGGCGCGCCGATCGCCTCGGCCCAGGTTGCGCGCCTGTTTCCACCCACCGCCCTGCGCGGCGAACTGGTCGGCGTCGCGCCCCCGGACGTGCTGCTCGACGGCAAGCCCGCGCGCCTGGCGCCCGGAGCACGCATCCGCAACGAGGACAACCGCTTCGAGGTGATGGGCCAGATCAGCGGCCGCAAGCTGCTCGTGCACTACACCACAGACGCCGGCGGGCAGTTGCTGGACATCTGGATCCTGCGCCCGAGCGAGATCGCCAACCAGCCGTGGCCGATGACGCGCGAGCAGGCTGCCCGCTGGGTCTTCGACCCGATCGCCCAGACCTGGAGCCGACCATGAGCGCGGGCACGGCCCCGAAGGTCTACATCCGCACCTTCGGCTGCCAGATGAACGAGTACGACTCGGACCGCATGGTCGACGTGCTGCACGCGGCGCAGGGCTACGAGACCACAAGCGACCCTGAACAGGCCGACCTCGTGCTGTTCAACACCTGTTCGGTGCGCGAGAAGGCGCAGGAAAAGGTCTTCAGCGACCTCGGTCGCGTCAAGCACCTGAAGAAGAAGGGCGTGCTGATCGGCGTGGGCGGATGCGTTGCCAGCCAGGAGGGCGAGGCCATCATCGCCCGTGCGCCCTACGTCGATCTGGTCTTCGGCCCGCAGACGCTGCACCGCCTGCCGCAGATGCTCGAGGCGCGCCGGCGCGAACAGCGGCCGCAGGTCGACATCAGCTTCCCCGAGATCGAGAAGTTCGACCACTTGCCGCCGGCGCGCGTGGACGGCGCCAGTGCCTTCGTCTCCATCATGGAAGGCTGCAGCAAGTACTGCAGCTATTGCGTCGTGCCCTACACGCGTGGCGAGGAAGTCAGCCGCCCGCTGGACGATGTGCTGACCGAGGTCGCGGGCCTCGCGGCGCAGGGCGTCAGGGAGATCACGCTGCTCGGGCAGAACGTCAATGCCTGGCGCGGTGGCGCGGGCGACGGGGGCGCGCCGGCCGACTTCGCCCTGCTGCTGGAGGTCGTGGCCGGGATCCCCGGCCTCGAGCGCATCCGCTACACGACCAGCCACCCCAAGGAGTTCACGTCACGGCTGGTCGAGGCCTACGCGCGCGTGCCGCAACTGGTCAGCCATCTGCACCTGCCCGTCCAGCACGGCAGCGACCGCATCCTCGCGGCCATGAAGCGCGGCTACACCACGCTCGAATACAAGAGCACCATCCGCAAGCTGCGCAGCGTGCGGCCTGGCATCAGCCTGTCGAGCGACTTCATCGTCGGTTTCCCCGGCGAGACCGAAGCCGACTTCGAACGCACACTGGCTTTGATCGACGAGGTCGGCTTCGACTCGTCGTTCAGCTTCATCTTCAGCCCGCGTCCAGGCACTCCAGCCGCCAACCTGCACGATGACACGCCGCACGACACCAAGTTGCGGCGGCTGCAGGACCTGCAGGCGGCGCTCGAGCGCCACGTTGCGCGCATCAGCGCCAGCCGCGTGGGCACCGTGCAGCGCATCCTCGTTGCGGGCCCCTCGCGCAAGACGCCCACCGAGCTGATGGGGCGCACCGCGTGCAACCGCATCGTCAACTTCGACGGCGGCCCGAACGCACGGCGCCTGATCGGCCAGATGCTCGACCTGCGCATCACCGAGGCCCTGCCGCACTCGCTGCGCGGGACGCCGCTGCTGGATACGCACAACGGGTAGGGCCGCCTGGAGGATCGGGTGCCATGCCGGCAGGCGCCGGATTGCAGGCACCACGCTGGGCCAGCGAGCTCGGGCCGCAGGAGTTTGACCGAGCTCAATGCACCCCCCGGACCCGACGCCGACCATGCCGCTCTGGGGGTTCGGCATGCCGCACCGTCAGCGAGGTGTCCGGCGCACGCGATGACGTCCGCACCACAAACTGCAGTTGGCGAGGTGCCCGGGCTGCTGCTGCTGGGCCGGCCCGAGTTTGTCGGCGCTGGCGAGCCGCTGGGCTTTGCGCCGGAGCGGCGCTTTCAACTGCTGGCGCTGCTGGCGGTGCAGTCCGGGCAATGGGTATCGCGCGACCGGCTGGCCGCGCTGCTGTGGCCCGAGCGGCCTAACACGGAAGCGCGGCGCAACCTGCGCCACGTGGTGTTCAAGGCGCGCGAGCTCGCCGCCGGGCTGCAGGCCAGCGACCACGCGCTGTGCTGGGACGTGGCCACCGACCTGCGCGCCTTCGAGCAGCAGCTCGATGCCGGGCAGCCGGCGCATGCCATCGCGCTGCGCCGCGGCGCGTTGCTCGAAGGGCTCGACGACGACGCCAACCCTGCGTTTGCCGAGTGGTTGGCCGCCGAGCGCCAGCGCTTCGACGCACGCTGGCACCAGGCTGCGCTGCAGGCACTGGCAGGGGCGGCGGCCGAGCAGCGCATCGAGCTGGCGCGGCATCTGCGCGCCGTGGACCCGCTCGACGAAGACGCGCTCGAAGCGCAACTGCGAGCGCACATCGAGGCGGGTCATCCCACGCGCGCCTGGCAGCTCTATCGCGAGTACGCGCAGGCCCTGGCCGAAGCCCTCGGTGTCGAGCCCCCGCACCGCCTGCGCGACCTGCTCGAGCGCGAGGCCCCCGTCGGCGGCGGCGTCGCCGCGCCGAGCGCGCCGCCGGCGAGCGAAGCCCCCGCGTTCGTCGGCCGGCGCAGCGAACTGGCCGAGCTGAAACGGCTGCTCGAAGGCGACGGCGTGCGCGCCATCACCCT
>JADZCL010000174.1 GCA_020851615.1 Rubrivivax sp. | reverse complement strand
TCGGGGTAGTTGTAGAGCCGCGCCTGCAGCATCTTGTCGGGGCTGGCGCCGATGCCGGGCACGAGGTTGCTGGGCGAGAAGGCCGACTGCTCGACGTCGAGGAAGAAGTTCTCGGGGTTCTTGTTGAGCTCGAACACGCCGACTTCGATGAGCGGGTAGTCGGCATGCGGCCAGACCTTGGTGAGGTCAAAGGGGTGGTAGGGCACTTTCCGTGCATCGGCCTCGGCCATGACCTGCACGTACATCGTCCACTTGGGGAAGTCGCCGCGCTCGATGGCCTCGTACAGGTCACGCTGGTGGCTCTCGCGGTCACGGCCGATCAGGGTCTCAGCCTCGGCATCGGTGAGGTTCTTGATGCCCTGCTGCGTCTTGAAGTGGAACTTGACCCAGAAGCGCTCGCCTGCCGCGTTCCAGAAGCTGTAGGTGTGTGAGCCGAAGCCGTGCATGTGCCGATAGCTGGCCGGAATGCCGCGCTCGCTCATGACGATGGTGATCTGGTGCAGGGCCTCGGGCAGCAGGGTCCAGTAGTCCCAGTTGTAGGTGGCGCTGCGCAGGTTGGTGCGCGGGTCGCGCTTGACGGCCTTGTTCAGGTCGGGGAACTGGCGCGGGTCGCGGATGAAGAACACGGGCGTGTTGTTGCCCACCATGTCCCAGTTGCCCTCTTCCGTGTAGAACTTGAGGGCGAAGCCGCGGATGTCGCGCTCGGCGTCGGCGGCGCCCCGCTCCCCGGCGACGGTGGTGAAGCGCGCGAACAGCTCGGTCTGCTTGCCCACCTGCGCGAAGAGCCTGGCACGGGTGTAGCGGGTGATGTCCTGGGTCACCGTGAAGGTGCCGAAGGCGCCCGAACCCTTGGCGTGCATGCGCCGCTCGGGGATGACCTCGCGCACGAAGTTGGCGAGCTTCTCGTTCAGCCATACGTCCTGCGCCAGCAGGGGGCCGCGCGGGCCGGCCGTGAGGCTGTCGCGGTTGCTTGCCACCGGGGCGCCGAAGTCGGTCGTCAGGTGGGTGACGGGGCACTGCTTGCTGCGCTCGCTCATGAGGATCTCCGGGTTGGTGTGGGGTGGTTGGAGGGGTGGACCATAGGCGCTGGACGGCGATCGGTCCAATGGCCCGTCTTGATGGCGGTGATAGCTGCTTGGGCGACAACCGCTGCCGCGACAATCCGCCGATGTCCTCCGTCGCCGCCCTGTCGCGCACGGCGTTTGCCACGCTGCTGCTGATCGCCTTCATGATGGGCGCCAACCACGTGGCGGCGCGCGTGGCCTTCGACCACGGTGCCGGGGTGCTCACCGCGGTGGCGTTTCGCAGTGCCGTGACGGCCGTGGCGGTGTTCGTGCTGATCGTCGTGCAGGGTGTGCCGCGCACGCTGCAGCCGCGCGAGCGGCGCGCGCTGCTGGCCATCGGCGCGCTGGTGGCGGCGCAGAGCTACGGCCTGTATTCGTCGGTGGCGCTGCTGCCGGTGGCGTTGGCGCTGCTGGCCTTCAATACCTACCCGCTGTGGACGGCGCTGTGGGCGCGCGTGCTGTATGGGCACCGCGCCGAGCGGCGCGTGCTGATCGCGATGCCCGTGCTGCTGCTGGGCCTGGCGCTGGCGCTGGATGTCCTTGGCGCTGCCTCGGGCCTGGGCGCGCAGGCGCAATGGAGTCGTATCGGCGCTGGCGTGGCCTATGCGATCGGTGCCGCGGCCATCTTCGGCCTGGCGCTGGTGCTCACGCAGCACGAGGCCGGGCGCCTCGACGGGCGGCTGCGCACGGCGCTGACGATGGGCATCGTGGCGCTGCTGGCGGTGCTCGTGATCGTGCTGCAGGGCGGTGCGCAACTGCCGCGCTCGGCCACCGGCTGGTGGGGGCTGCTGGCGCTGACCACGCTCTACGGCACCGGGTTCACAATCATGTTCACCGTACTGCCGCGCCTTGGCGTGGTCGGCAGCTCGCCGATCATGAACGTCGAGCCCGTGTTCGCGCTCGTGCTGGCCTGGATGCTGCTCGGGCAGCGGATCGCAGCGGTGCAGGTGGTGGGGGCGCTGATCGTCGTCGGCGCGGTGATGGCGCTGGGCCTGCGGCGCCGGGCTTGAGCGGCAAGGCCGGTGGATCGGGCCGTGACAAGAAAGGAAGGCCACATGGCCAAGCGAGCAGTCAACCCCTGGACCTGGCAGGATGCGATCGGCTTCAGCCAGGGCGTCGTCGTGCCCGGTGCGGGCCGCACGCTCTACCTCGCCGGGCAGGTCGCCTGCGACGGCGAGGGGGTGCCGCTGTGCGTCGGTGACATGGCAGGCCAGACACGCAAGGCGCTGGAGAACATCGCCACCGTCCTGCAGCAGGCGGGCTTTGCGCTGCAGGACATCGTGCGCCTGAACATCTACACGACGGACGTCGAGCAGTTCCACCGGCACGGCAGCCCGCTGATCAAGCAGGTGCTGGCGGGCATCCCGCATGCGTCGACGCTGCTGGGCGTGGCGCGTCTGGCGTCGCCGGACTTCCTGATCGAGCTCGAAGCCACTGCAGTAGCCGCTGCAGCGTGATCTGCAATCGGCCGGATCGGCTGGGCCGGCCACCGTGAACTGGAGCAAACATGAGCAAGACCCATGACGTCGCCGTGATCGTTGGCAGCCTGCGCAAGGATTCGATCAACCGCAAGATCGCGCAGGCCCTCGCCGAGCTCGCGCCGGCTTCGCTGGCGCTGCACATCGTCGAGATCGGCCAACTGCCGCTCTACAACCAGGATCACGACGCCGACTCGCCGGCCGCCTTCACGGCGTTTCGCGCGCGCATCAAGGCCGCCGACGCGCTGCTGTTCGTGACGCCCGAGCACAACCGCTCGGTGCCCGCGGCACTCAAGAACGCGCTGGACGTCGCGTCGCGCCCCTGGGGTCAGAACGTCTGGAGCGGCAAGCCCGCGGCGGTGGTGAGCGCCTCGATCGGGGCGATCGGCGGCTTCGGGGCCAACCACCACCTGCGCCAGTCGCTGGCCTTCCTCAACGTGCCGACGATGGGGCAGCCCGAGGCCTACCTGGGTGCGGCCGACAAGCTCCTGGACGGCCAGGGCAAGCTGGCTGACGAGGGCACGCGCAAGTTCCTGCAGGGCTTCATGCAGGCCTTTGCGGGCTGGGTCGCGACGCACGCCCCTGCGTGAGGGCGCACGCTGCGCGCGTGCCCGTCATCCTGCGCGCAGCACGCGCGGGATGACCAGCCCCTCGATCCAGTTGCGCGTCTCGAGCGTGCGCACTTCGGGGTCCATGACGTCGTCGTCCAGGCCCAGCTCCCAGGCGATGTCGCGTCGCCCCGGGTCGGTGTGCAGCGTCTCCAGCTTGTCGATGAAGACACGCGCCTGCTCGGCCCCGGTGAAGAAGCCCAGCCGCGTGAGCTTCTCGGTGCGGCAATGGACCAGGCGTGCCATCTCGTGCAGGTCGTATTCGGGGTGGTATTGCAGGCCCCAGAACTGCCCGCCGCGATGGTTCACCGACACCGCCTGCACGCGCGTGAAGTCGTTGCTCGCCAGCACGAGGGCGCCGCTGGGCAGATGCGTGATCTCGTCGTCGTGGCTGATGAAGGCGTCGAACACCGTCTTCTTGCCGGTGAAGAGCGGATGCGCACGCCCCTCTGCGGTGAGCGAGATCTTGCGCGCAATGCCCATTTCGCGGCCGCGGGGGTTCTTGGCGCAGCGGCCACCGGCTGCGGTGACCGCGATCTGGGCCGCCCAGCAACTGCCAAAGCTCGGCACCCGGGCTTCGAACACGGTGCGCGCGAAGGCGATCTGCGCCTGCACGGCTGGCGTGTCGTCGTAGACGGTCAGGCTGGAGCCGGTCCAGCAGACGCCGTCGTACCGGCGCAAGGCCGCCTCCTGCGGCAGTGCCACGCCGGGGTCGGCCGGGTAGAGGATGTCGACGTCACACGCCGGTGCACAGCCGTGCAGCAGCCGGCGGTAGAGTTCGCCGGCCGTCGTCGCGCCGCCCGCCTGCAGGTCTTCACGCCCCGCCTTCGAATAACCGTCCACCACCAGGAAATGCAGATTTCTCATCGCCGCTCACCTCGTTTCGATCGTTGCGCCGTTGTCGATGCTGTGCTTCAGGCCGGCCATCTGGCCGCGGCCAGCTGCTCGATGACTCCGGGCAGTTCTGCGTAGCTCTCGCAGATCGCATCGGCGCTCGTGCTCGCCCGGTCGTTGGCCCGGCTGGCGGTGAACAGGATGGCCCGTGCGCCGATCGCCTGCGGGCCCTTGACATCGTTGTGGTCGCGGTCGCCGATGTGCACCATCGCGCTCGGTGCGACGCCCAGGTCGCCGGTGACCTTGTCGAACATCGAGCGGTGCGGCTTGGAGTGGCCGACCTCGTCGGAGAAGGCGAAGGCCGAGAAGTAGGTCCTGAGCCCATGCCTGTCCAGCAGCTCGCGCAGCTGGGCGCCGGGCGTCACGATGGCGTCGGAGCAGATGGCCAGGCGGTAGCGCTGGGCCAGTTGCTGCAGGGCCGCGGTGACGCCCGCGATCGGATCGGGCGGGATATCGACCTCCATGCGCGCGGTGCGGGTGAGGACCTCGTCGAAGGCGCCGGGCGCGAGCTTGACCTGCAGGCCGTCGAGCACGCTGCGCAGCCGCTGCTCGAGCCGCAGCGTGACGTGCGCCTCCTTCCAGGTGATGTTGAACATCGCGTCGGCCACGTCGTAGGCGCGCGCGACCTGCTCGTAGTCGATCGGCGCGCTGGCCGCGATCGCCTGCCACAGCAGATGCCGCCGCTCGGCGCGCTTGCTGCGCAGGCCCTGCTGCGCGCGTCGGCTCTCGTCGGAGTCGTCGTGCACCAGGGTGTCCCACAGATCGAACGAAATCACCTCTAGCGAAGCCATCGTGGCCACCTCATCGTCCCGTCGGTCATCACGAAAGCGGGGCCAGGCGCCGACGCAGCCCGCCTGCCC
>JADZCL010000173.1 GCA_020851615.1 Rubrivivax sp. | reverse complement strand
TGCGCCGGCGGACCTCTCGGTGCGCGAGGTCGGCAAGCGCTTCGGTGCCTTCCAGGCCGTGCAGGCACTCTCGTTCGAGGTCGCGCGCGGCAGCTTCTTCTCCATCCTCGGCCCGTCGGGCTGCGGCAAGACGACGCTGCTGCGCATGATTGCCGGCTTCGTCGAGCCCGACACCGGTGACATCGTCATCGGAGGGCGCTCGATGCGAGGCGTGGCGCCCAACCGGCGCCCGGTGAACCTGGTCTTCCAGCACCTGGCACTGTTCCCGATGATGGACGTCGGCGACAACGTCGCCTACGGCTTGCGCCAGCGCGGCGTTGGCCGCGCCGATGCGCAACGCCGGGCCGGCGCGATGCTCGAGCGCGTGAGCCTGCCGGGCTGCGCCCGCAAGCGCATCGAAGAGCTCTCGGGCGGGCAGCGCCAGCGCGTGGCGATCGCGCGCGCGCTCGTGCTCGAGCCGACGCTGCTGCTGCTGGACGAGCCGCTGGGGGCGCTGGACCTGAAGCTGCGCGAGCACATGAAGGTCGAGCTCAAGCAGCTGCAGGCCAACTTCGGCACCACCTTCGTCTACATCACGCATGACCAGTCCGAGGCGCTGGTGCTCTCCGACCGCGTGGCGGTGATGAATGCCGGACGCTTCGAGCAGGTCGATACACCGCAGGCGCTGTACCACGCACCGGCCACGCCCTTCGTCGCCGGCTTCGTCGGCACCAGCAACCGCTTCGCCGGCCGCGTCGTCGCGTTGCGCGGGCCCACCGCCGAGATTGCCTGCGACGGGGGCCTGACGCTGCATGCCCGGGCGCAGCCGGGTCTGGCCGTCGGCAGCGCAGCATGGGCCTTCGTGCGCCCCGAGGCACTGGCGCTGGCACGCAGCGCAGACGCCATGCCCACCACGCCGTGCAGCTTTCGCGGCCGCGTGCGCAGCGTGCTGTTCGACGGCGCGGCGTCTGCCGTGCTGCTGCACGAAGCGGGCAGTGGCACCGAGCTGCGCGTGGCGTTGCCGCAGTCCGCTGGCCTGGCCGACCTGCGCGTGGACGAGGACGTCCGCTTCGGCTTCGACCCGCTGCAGGCCACCTGCTTCGCGGCACCGGGCGATGCCGGCCGCTGAAGCACGCACGCCGGGCCGCGCCGGCACGCGGCTGGCGCTGCTGTTGCTGCTGGCCCCGGCGCTGCTGTGGCTGTTCGCGCTGATCGTGCTGCCGCACGTCGAGCTGGCCGTGCTGTCGCTGCGCGCACGCGTGGCGCCGCGGGTCTACGCGTGGAGCCTGCGCCAGTACGCGACCTTCTTCGACGAACCGCTCTACTGGCGCACCTTCGTGCACACGGCGTGGATGTCGGCCCTGGCCACCGTGGTGACGCTGCTGCTGGCGTTCCCGATCGCGTGGACGATCGCCAAGGTCGCCGCCGGCCGCCTGCGCGCAACACTGCTCGTGCTGTGCCTGGTGCCGTTCTGGATCAGCGAGGTCGTGCGCACGCTGGGCTGGATGATCCTGCTGCGCGAGTCGGGCGTGCTGCCGGCCCTGCTGGTGCGGCTGGGCCTGGCCCGCACGCCGCCCGAGCTGCTCTACCACGATGCGACGGTGCTGGTCGGGCTGGTCTACGGCTCGCTGCTGTTCATGGTCGTGCCGCTGGTGAGCACGCTGCAGACGCTGGACGACGCGCTGATCGAGGCCGCCTACGACCTCGGCGCCAAGGGCCCCGCGATCCTGCGCGACATCGTCATCCCGCATGCCGCGCCCGGCATCGCCGCGGGCTGCATCGTCGTCTTCATGCTGACGCTGGGCAACTACCTGACCCCCACGCTGCTGGGCGGCAAGGACTCGCTGTGGTTCACCGAACAGGTCTACACGCAGTTCATCACGCGCTTCAACTGGGAGCAGGGCGCGGCCTTCGGCTTCCTGCTGCTGGCGCTGTCGACGCTGCTGGTCTGGCTGGGGCTGCGCGTGAGCGGCCAGCGCTTTGGCGACGTCATGCGCCGCACCTGAGCCCGGGCACGCCGATGATCGCCTCGCTGCCCCGCCCGCGCTGGCTGCGTGCCTGCACCGCCGGCTACGTGCTGCTCTTCTTCGGCTTCCTCTTCCTGCCGCTGGTGGTGGTGGCGGTGTTCGCGTTCAACGACGCGCCCTACCCGGCACCACCCTGGCGCGGCTTCACCCTGCGCTGGTTCATCGGCAGTGGCGGGGACGGCCGCAGCGGGCTCTTCGCCGATGCCGACCTGCTGCACAGCATCGCCACCAGCGTCGTCGTGGCGCTGTGGGTGACGGGGCTGTCGGTCGCCGTGGGCACCGCCAACGCCTTCGTGCTCGAACGCGCGCGCTTTCGCGGCCAGGCGGCGTTGTCGATGGCCATGCTCGCGCCACTCGTGATCCCCGGCGTGATCCTGGGCATCTCCATCCTCGCCTTTGCCAGCCGCGTGGCGCAGGCCGCCGACGACTGGCTGGGCCTGGAGCTGTCCTTCCTGCGGCCGGGGCTGCCGCTGGTGGTGCTGGGGCAGTTCTCGTACATCGTCGCCATCGCCACGCTGACCATCGCTGCCCGGCTCAAGCGCTTCGACCACTCCCTCGAGGAGGCTGCGCTGGACCTGGGCGCCACGCGGCTGGCGGTCTTCTCCGGCATCACGCTGCCCTTCCTGCGGCCGGCGCTCGCCGGTGCGGCGGCGATTGCCTTCCTGATGTCGTTCGAGAACTTCAACACGACGCTGATGCTGGTGGGCTCGGATCCGCCGCTGACGGTGATGATGTACGGCCGCATGCGCGAGGGCGCCAGTCCCGTGCTCAACGCCGTGAGCCTGTTCCTGATGGTGGCCTCGGGCGCGCTGGCGCTGGCCGTGATGCGCAAGGAGCGCTGAGAGCCTGTGAGGC
>JADZCL010000172.1 GCA_020851615.1 Rubrivivax sp. | reverse complement strand
GACCACGGCACGCCACCTCGTTGGCCGGTATCCGGGCTGACGGAGTGAAGCGCGTGACGCCTTCCCAGGGGGCTCGCCGATCGGCAAGACCACCCAGTGGCTGCGTGTCACGCGTCGGCGGATCCCCGAAGGAAACCCACCATCCGCTTACCGTTGCGGGGGCAGCTCAGGTCAGGCGCCGGCCGTGCTGGCCCTTGCCCTCCTGATTCCCGTTTGACTGTCTTGGCCGAACGCCTCGACGAGCACCAACGGCGCCCATCATACGCGCTGGCGTGGGGCCGCCCGCGTGCGCGCTCAACCGTGCAGGATGGCCACCGTCTTCAGTGTCGTGAAGCTGCGCAGGCCTTCGAGGGCCTTCTCGCGTCCGTAGCCCGAGTGCTTCATGCCACCGAAGGGCAGTTCGATGCCGCCGCCGGCGCCGTAGTTGTTGATGAAGACCTGGCCGGCCTCGATGCGGTGCGCCAGGCGCAGTGCGCGGCTGCCGTCGCGGGTCCACACGGCGGCGGTCAGGCCGTAGGGAGTCCCATTGGCCAGTTGCACGGCTTCGTCCTCACCGTCGAACGCGAAGGCCGCCAGCACCGGCCCGAAGACCTCGTCCTGCGCGACCTCGTGATCCAGCGGCAAATCGGCCAGCAGCGCCGGCGGGAAGTAGAAGCCGCTGGCGGGTGCATCGGGCAGCCGCTGCGCACGCGCGACCACGCGCGCACCGGCCTGCTGCGCCGAGTCGAGCTTGGCCTGCACGCGCGCGAGCTGGCGGGCGCTGATCAGGGGCCCGCAATCGGGTGCGTCCGCACCGCGGCCGGTGCGCAGGGCCGCAAAGCGCGCGGCCAGGCGCTCCAGCACGGTGTCGTGGATGCTGCGCTCGACCAGGACGCGGCTGCCCGCCGAGCAAGTCTGGCCCGCGTTCTGCACGATCGCGTTGACGATCACCGGCAGCGCCGCATCGAGGTCGGCGTCGGCAAAGACGATCTGTGGCGCCTTGCCGCCGAGCTCCAGCGTCACCGGCACATGGTTGACCGCCGCGGCCTGCGCAACGGCCGTACCCGTGACTGTCGAGCCGGTGAAGCTCAGGTGGTTGATGCCCGGGTGCGCTGCCAGCGCCGCGCCGGCCTCGGCACCGAGCCCGCAGACGACGTTCAGCGCCCCGGGAGGCAGTCCGGCCTCGAGCGCCAGCGCCGAGATGCGCAGCGGCGTGAGGCAGGCGTCCTCGGCCGGCTTGACGACGCAGGCGTTGCCTGCGGCCAGTGCACCGCCCACGGAGCGGCCAAAGATCTGCGCCGGATAGTTCCACGGGATGATGTGCGCGGTGACGCCGTGCGGCACGCGCAGCACCATCACGGTCGAGCCCGCGGCATAGGGGATCGTCTCGCCATGCAGCTTGTCGGCCGCGCCGCCGTAGTACTCGAAGTAGCGCGCGCAGGCGGTGATGTCCACGCGTGCCTGCTGGATCGGCTTGCCGGTATCGCGGCACTCGAGCGCAGCCAGCTCCGCATGGTGCGCGGTGATCAGCGCAGCCAGGCGGCTGAGCACGCGGCCGCGCTCGGTGGCGGTCATGCGCGCCCAGGGCCCGTGCAGCGCCGCACGGGCTGCGGCAACCGCGGCATCGACATCGGCCAGCGCACTGCGTGGCAGCGTCGCGAAGACGGTGCCGTCGGCCGGGTCCACGACGTCGATCGCCAGGCCCGTGGAAGCGGGCAGGTGATGGCCGCCGATCAGGTTGTGGTGGACTTGCGCAGACCTCATGCTCACTCCTGTGGCCGGGTTGCCGTGTACTCGGAGAAGATGCCCAGTTCGACGTGGCGCTGGACCTGCGTGAAGCCGGCCTCTTGCAGCGCCGCGAGGATCCGCGGCGGCGGGATGCAGGCCTCGATGGTGTCCCAGTAATAGCGCCACAGCCGCGCACTGTCGCGCCGGCAACCGATGGCGCGCGAGATCAGCGGCACCAGCGCCCGCATGTAGGCCTTGAGCAGCCAGGTTGCCGCTGCGGAGGCCGGCTTGCTGATCTCGAGCACCAGCACGCGGCCACCCGGGCGCAGCACGCGCCGGAATTCGGCGAAGGCGGCTGCCACGTCGCCCACGTGGCGCAGCGCATAGCCCATGCAGACGAAGTCGAAGGCGGCGTCGGCGCAGGGCAGCGCCTCGGCACGGCCCGGCAGCAGTTCCACGCCGGGCAGGTCGACCTGCCCCATCATGCCCGGGCTCGGGTCGACACCGACCACGCGTCCCTGCCCACCCAGGATCGTGAGCGCCTCGCGTGCCACGAGGCCCGTGCCGATGCCCACGTCGAGCATGTGCTGGCCGCTGGCGAGCCCGGCGCGCTGCAGGGCCATGCGGCGATACCAGGGTCCCGAGCCCAGCGCCAGCACGCGTTCGATGCGGTCGTAGTCGGCCGCGGTCTCGTCGAAGATGCGGCGCAGGAAGCGGTGGCGGCCGGCCTCGTCATCGTAGTAGGAGTGCAGCAGCGGGTGTGGCGGCTGCTCAGGCGTCTTGCCCGTGGCTTCGGCGTTGGTGTTCACGGCCGTGATGATGCCAGTCCCACCGCCACATCACCCGCCCAGTGCGGCAACCACCTCCGGCGGCGCCTGCACGAGTTCGATCAGCACCCCTTCGCCGCCCAGCGGAAAGGCGTCGTTGCCCTTGGGGTGGATGAAGCAGATGTCGTGTCCGGCAGCCCCCTTGCGGATGCCTCCCGGCGCAAAGCGCACGCCTTGGGCAGCCAGCCACGCCATCGCCTGCGGCAGGTCATCGACCCACAGGCCGATGTGGTTGAGCGGCGTGGCGTGGACCGCCGGCTTGCGTTCGGGGTCCAGCGGCTGCATCAGGTCGACCTCGACGGCGTGCGGCCCCTGGCCAAGCGCACACACGTCCTCATCGACGTTCTCGCGCTCGCTCGTGAAGGTCGACTTGATCGTCAGGCCCAGCAGATCGACCCAGAGCGCGCGCAGGCGCTGCTTGTCGGGGCCGCCGATGGCGACCTGCTGGATGCCGAGGATGCGAAAGGGCTTGCTCATGCGCTGCCAGCTCCCGGTTCACGCAAAGCTCAGGATGATCTGGTCGACGGCCAGGCTCTCGCCCTTGCGCGCCAGCACCTCCTTGACCACGCCGTCCTGCGCCGCGGTGAGGATGTTCTCCATCTTCATGGCCTCGATCACCGCCAGCCGTTGCCCGGCCTGCACCGCCGCGCCGGGCTCGACGGCCACGTCGACCAGCAGCCCCGGCATCGGCGAGAGCAGGAACTTGCTCATGTCGGCTGGCGGCTTGAAGGGCATGACGCGCAGCAGTTCGCTGGCGCGCGCGCTCAGCACCATCGTCTCGATGCGCAGTCCGTCGTGCTGGATGCGGTACCACAGCCCGTCGCGCTCGACCTGCGCCGTGAACGGCCGTCCGTTGCAGGTGCCGGTGACGCGGATGGTGCCAAAGCTCCATTCCTTGATGAGCGCGTAGCGCTTGCCATTCACGGTGACGTGCGTGGCGCCGTTGACCTCGACCTGCACCGGCACGTGCCGATGTGCGCCCCCTTCGCCCTTGACGACGACGACGAAGTCATGGCCGATGCGCACGGCGTGCCCGGCCATCTGCCCGGTGATGCCCGCCGCACGGTCGCGGTAGCGGCGGTAGATGCCCGCGGCCAGCGCAACGAGGAAGTCAGGGTCGTCATGCTGCACGTCCGCAGGACGCAAGCCGTGCGGGTAGTGCCGGGCGATGAAGCCGGTATCGAAGTCGCCGGCGACGAAAGCCGGATGCGCAAGGAGCGCCGCCTGGAAGGGAATGTTGCTTGCGATGCCGCGTATCACGAAGCCGTTGAGGGCATCGCGCATGCGCCGGATGGCGTCCATCCGGTCGGCCCCGTGGACGATCAGCTTGGCAATCATCGAGTCGTAGAAGACGGGGATCTCGCCGCCCTCGGTCACCCCGGTATCGACACGCACGCCCCCCCCAGCGGGCATGGGCTGTGCAGCCTGCATCGTCTGCTCGGGCGGCCAGAAGCGCACCAGGCGCCCGGTCGAGGGCAGGAAGCCGCGCAAGGGATCCTCGGCGTTGATGCGGCACTCAATTGCCCAGCCACGGCGGTGGATGCCGTCCTGCGTGAACGCCAGGCGCTCGCCGGCGGCCACACGGATCATCTGCTCGACCAGGTCGATGCCGGTGATGCACTCCGTCACCGGGTGCTCGACCTGCAGCCGCGTATTCATCTCGAGGAAGTAGAAGCCCTGGTCGCGACCGACCACGAACTCCACCGTGCCCGCACTCTGGTAGTTCACTGCGCGCGCCAGCGCCACCGCCTGCTCGCCCATCGCGCGGCGCGTGGCGTCGCTGATGAAGGGCGAGGGCGCCTCCTCGATCACCTTCTGGTGGCGGCGCTGGATCGAGCACTCGCGCTCCCACAGGTAGACGACGCTGCCGTGCGCGTCGCCGAGCACCTGGATCTCGATGTGACGCGGGTTCTCGATGAACTTCTCGATGAAGACCCGGTCGTCGCCGAAGCTCGCCAGCGCCTCGTGGCGGCATGAGGCATAGCCCGCGGCGGCCTCCTGGTCGTCGGCGGCCACGCGCAAGCCCTTGCCGCCGCCGCCCGCGCTGGCCTTGATCATCACCGGGTAGCCGATCTCGCGCGCGATCTGCACCGCGTGCTCGGCGCTGTCGATCGCGTCGTTCCAACCCGGGATGGTGTTCACGCAGGCCTGCGCGGCGAGCTTCTTGGAGGCGATCTTGTCGCCCATCGCGGCGATGCTGGCGTGCTTGGGGCCGATGAAGACCAGCCCTTCCTCCTCGACGCGGCGCGCGAATTCCTCGTTCTCGGAGAGGAAGCCATAACCTGGGTGGATGGCCTGCGCCCCGGTGGCCCTGGCCGCCGCGAGGATCGCGTCGGCCACCAGGTAGCTCTCGCGACTGGGTGCCGGGCCAATGAAGACGGCCTCGTCGGCCAGCGCGACGTGGCGGGCCTCACGGTCGGCCTCGGAGTAGACGGCTACGGTGGCGATCCCCATCCGGCGTGCGGTCTGCACGACACGGCAGGCGATCTCACCGCGGTTGGCGATCAGGATCTTCGTGAACATGGGCGCGGTCCTTCAGGGGCTCACAGCGGGATGTTGCCGTGCTTGCGCCACGGGTTCTCGAGCCGCTTGTGCTGCAGCATCGCCAGGCTGCGGCAGATGCGCTTGCGCGTCTCGTGCGGCTGGATGACGTCGTCGATGTAGCCGCGCGCGCCGGCGACGAACGGGTTGGCAAAGCGGGCCTTGTATTCCGCCTCGCGCGCAGCGAGCTTGGCCAGATCACCCTTGTCCTCGCGGAAAATGATCTCCACCGCGCCCTTGGCCCCCATCACCGCGATCTCGGCGTTGGGCCAGGCGAAATTGACATCGCCCCGCAGGTGCTTGGAGCTCATCACGTCGTAGGCGCCCCCGTAGGCCTTGCGCGTGATCACCGTGACCTTGGGCACGGTGCATTCGGCATAGGCGTAGAGCAGCTTGGCGCCGTGGGTGATGATGCCGCCGTACTCCTGCGCGGTGCCGGGCAGGAAGCCCGGCACATCGACGAAGGTCACCACCGGGATGTTGAAGGCGTCGCAGAAGCGCACGAAGCGCGCGGCCTTGATGCTGCTCCTAATGTCCAGGCAGCCCGCCAGCACGAGCGGGTTGTTGGCCACGATGCCCACACTCTGCCCTTCCATCCTGCCCAGGCCGATGACGATGTTGCGCGCATGGTCGGGCTGGAGCTCGAAGAAGTCGCCGTCATCCACGACCTTGAAGATCAGCTCCTTGATGTCGTAGGGCTTGTTCGGATTGGCCGGCACCAGCGTGTCCAGCGAATGGTCGCTGCGGTCGGCCGGATCGTCGCTGGGGCGCACCGGCGGCTTCTCGCGGTTGTTGAGCGGCAGGTAATTGAAGAAGCGCCGCAGCATGAGGATGGCCTCGACATCGTTCTCGAACGCGAGGTCGGCCACGCCGCTGCGGGAGCTGTGCGTGGTCGCGCCGCCCAGCTCCTCGGCGCTCACCTCCTCGTGCGTCACGGTCTTCACGACCTCGGGGCCGGTGACGAACATGTAGGAGCTGTCCTTGACCATGAAGATGAAGTCGGTCATGGCCGGGCTGTAGACCGCGCCCCCGGCGCAGGGCCCCATGATCAGGCTGATCTGCGGGATCACGCCGCTGGCCAGCACGTTGCGCTGGAAGACCTCGGCGTAGCCGCCCAGCGAGGCCACACCCTCCTGGATGCGTGCGCCGCCCGAGTCGTTGAGGCCGATCACCGGGGCGCCGACCTTCATCGCCTGGTCCATGACCTTGCAGATCTTCTCGGCGTGCGCCTCGGATAGCGCACCGCCGAAGACGGTGAAGTCCTGACTGAAGACGAACACCAGGCGCCCGTTGATCATGCCGTAGCCGGTGACGACCCCGTCGCCCGGAACCCTGCTGTCGGCCATGCCGAAGTCGCTGCAGCGGTGCTCGACGAACAGGTCCCACTCCTCGAACGTGCGCTCGTCAAGGAGCAGCTCCAGCCGCTCGCGCGCGGTCAACTTGCCCTTGGCGTGCTGGGCGTCGATGCGGCGGGCGCCGCCGCCCAGGCGTGCGGCCTGGCGCTTGGCCTCCAGCTGCTGGATGATGTCCTGCATGCCGTTCTCCTCAGTCGGTTGTCGTCTTGCTCATCAGGTCCAGCAGGCGCCGCGCCGCCACCGAGGGGGCGAGGCGGCCGGCCTGGACATCGTCGCTCATCCGCGGCAGCGTTGCAGCAATCGCGGGGTGCGTGCGAAAGCGCTCCCGCAGCCCGGAGTCGATGCGCTCCCACATCCACGCGCGATCCTGCGCCCTGCGCCGCGCGGCCAGCCGCCCCTGCGTGGCCTGCCGCCGGCGAAAGCGCAGCACCGCGTTCCAGAAGGCGGGCAGCCCCTGCCCGTGCAGCGCGCTCAGCTCCACGACTTCGGGATGCCAGCTGCCTTCCTCCCCTTCGCCACCAGCCTCGGGGGCGTGGCTGCGAAGGACGCGCAGCGCGCCGGTGATCTGTGCCCGCGCGCGGGTGGCTGCGGCCGCATCGAGGTCGGCCTTGTTGATCACCACCAGGTCGGCGAGCTCCATCACACCCTTCTTGATCGCCTGCAGGTCGTCGCCGGCATTTGGCAGCTGCAGCAGGCAGAAGCAGTCGGTCATGCCGTGGACGGCCGTTTCACTCTGGCCCACGCCCACCGTCTCGACGATCACGACGCCGTAGCCGGCCGCCTCGCAGGCGATGATGGCCTCGCGCGTCTTGTCGGCCACGCCACCGAGCGCGCCGCCGCTGGGGCTCGGGCGGATGAAGGCGCTGTCCTGTGCCGCGAGCTGCTGCATGCGCGTCTTGTCGCCGAGGATGGAGCCGCCGGAGACGCTCGACGAGGGGTCGACCGCCAGCACCGCGACACGCTCGCCGCGCCCGACGAGAAACATGCCCAAGGCCTCGATGAAAGTGCTCTTGCCCGCCCCCGGCACGCCGGACAACCCCAAGCGAAACGCACCGCCGGCGTGCGGCAGCAGGGCACCCAGCAAGGCGTCGGCACGCGCGCGGTGGTCTGCGCGCGTCGATTCGATAAGCGTGATCGCCTTGGCCAGCGCGCGCCGCTGGGCTGCGCCCAGCCCGCCGCAGAGCGCCTGCACCAGCGCCTGATCGGGTGCGGCGAGCAGGCTCACGGCTGGGCTCGGCTTGGCACGTGCGGGCACGCTGGACGGTGGTCGCGCACAGATGACCAGAGCTGCGCGCTCAAGCCGCGGCCTGCGCGCGCCGGATCTGCTGCAGCACGTCCTGCGCGCAGGAGGGGATGGGGGTGCCCGGGCCGTAGATGCCCTTGACGCCCGCGGCGTGGAGGAAGCCGTGGTCCTGCGGCGGAATCACGCCGCCCACGAAGACGATGATGTCGCCGCCACCCTGGCGGCGCAGTTCCTCGATCACCTCCGGCACCAGCGTCTTGTGGCCGGCGGCCAGCGTGCTCACGCCCACGGCGTGCACGTCGTTCTCGATCGCCTGCCGGGCGCATTCCTGGGGTGTCTGGAAGAGCGCGCCGATGTCGACATCGAAACCCAGGTCGGCCAGCCCCGTGGCAACCACCTTGGCGCCGCGGTCGTGCCCGTCCTGGCCCAGCTTGGCGATCAACACGCGCGGGCGGCGCCCCTGCTCGCGCGCGAAGGCTTCGACCTGCGCCTTGATGTCGTCCCACTGCATCGCGCCATCGTATGCCGCCGCGTAGACCCCGCTGACCTTGCTTACATCGGCCTGGTGCCGGCCGAAGACGCGCTCGAGCGCGTCACTCACCTCGCCGACGGTGGCGCGGGCACGCATGGCCTCGATGGTGAGCGCCAGCAGGTTGCCGCTGCCGCTGCGCGCGGCCTCGGTCAGCGCGGCCAGCGCCGTGCCCACCCGCTGGCCGTCGCGTGCGGCCTTCACCGCCTGCAGCCGCGCGATCTGCGCCTTGCGCACCTCGAGGTTGTCGACCTCCAGGATCTCGACGGCGGGCTCCTCGGCCAGGCGGTACTTGTTGAGGCCGACGATGGTGTCACGGCCGCTGTCGATGCGTGCCTGCTTCTGGGCCGCGCTGGCCTCGATCTTCAGCTTGGCCCAGCCGCTCTGCACGGCCTGCGTCATGCCGCCCAGGGCCTGCACCTCGTCGAGGATGGCCTCTGCGGCGTCGGCCATGTCCTGCGTGAGCTTCTCCATCATGTAGCTGCCCGCGAAGGGGTCGACGACGCGGGTGATGTTCGTCTCCTCCTGGATGATGAGCTGCGTGTTGCGCGCGATGCGCGCGCTGAACTCGGTGGGCAGCGCAATCGCCTCGTCGAAGCTGTTGGTGTGCAGGCTCTGCGTGCCACCGAAGACCGCCGCCAGCGCCTCGATGGTGGTGCGCACGATGTTGTTGTACGGGTCCTGCGCAGTCAGGCTCCAGCCGCTGGTCTGGCAGTGCGTGCGCAGCATCAGGCTCTTGTCCTTCTTCGCTCCGAAGCCCTGCATGATCCTGCACCACAGCAGCCGCGCGGCCCGCATCTTGGCGATCTCGAGATAGAAATTCATCCCGATTGCCCAGAAGAACGACAGGCGCCCGGCGAACTCGTCGACGTCCAGACCCTGGGCCAGCGCTGTCTGCACGTACTCCTTCCCATCGGCAAGCGTGAAGGCCAGCTCCAGCGCCTGCGTGGCGCCCGCCTCCTGCATGTGATAGCCGGAGATGGAGATCGAGTTGAACTTCGGCATCTGCCGCGCCGTGTACGCGATGATGTCGCCGACGATGCGCATCGAGGGTGCCGGCGGGAAGATGTAGGTGTTGCGGACCATGAACTCCTTCAGGATGTCGTTCTGGATGGTCCCGGCCAACTGCGCCTGCGTCGCGCCCTGCTCCTCGGCGGCGACGACGTAGCCGGCCAGCACCGGCAGCACGGCACCGTTCATGGTCATGGAGACGCTCACCTGGTCCAGCGCAATGCCGTCGAAGAGGATCTTCATGTCCTCGACGGTGTCGATCGCCACGCCGGCCTTGCCGACATCGCCGATCACGCGCGGGTGGTCGCTGTCGTAGCCGCGGTGCGTGGCCAGGTCGAAGGCCACGCTCACGCCCTGCGCGCCTGAGGCGAGTGCCTTGCGGTAGAAGGCGTTGCTCGCCTCGGCGGTGGAGAAGCCCGCGTACTGGCGGATCGTCCACGGGCGGACCGCGTACATCGTGGCCTGCGGTCCGCGCAGGAAGGGCGCAAAGCCGGGCAGCGTATCGGCGTGCGGCAGGTCGGCGACGTCGGCCGCGGTGTAGAGCGGCTTGACGCCGATGCCCTCGGGTGTCACCCAGCGCAGCGCATCGAGGTCACCCCCGGGCGCCGACTTCGCCGCCGCCTGCGCCCACTGTGCCAGCGTCGCGGTCTTGAATTCCGGCGTGTTGCCCATTGCAGTCTCCTGGTGCATGCACACTTGCAGGCGGTCTGGCATTTTGCATAATTATGAATTCAAATCCAACACCGACCTGACAGCGTCGCTCCGCGCTCCCTGCCGTGCCCGCCCTCGAGCCGCCTCCCTCCGCACCGCGCACCCTGTCGCCCCGCGCCCTCTACCAGGACGTGGCCGAGCGCCTGCGCCAGCAGATTTTCGCGCGCGAGCTCGAGCCCGGCAGCTGGATCGACGAGCTCAAGCTCTGCGCGGAGTACGGCATCAGCCGCACGCCGCTGCGCGAGGCGCTGAAGGTCCTGGCCGTCGAAGGCCTGGTGACGATGAAGCTGCGCCGTGGCGCCTACGTCACGGAGATGTCGCGCGAGGACGTGGCCGAGGTCTACCACCTGCTCGCGCTGCTGGAGAGCGACGCCGCCGGCGAGGTGGCCCGCCACGCCAGCGCTGCCCAGCTGGCGGCGCTGCAGGCCCTGCACGACCGGCTGGTGAAGCAGCAGCGTCATCGCGATGCCTTCTTTGCCGCCAACGAGCGCTTCCATGTGGCGCTGCTGGAGGCCGCGGGCAACCGCTGGCGCCAGCAGATCGTGGCGGACCTGCGCAAGGTGATGAAGCTCAATCGCCACCACTCGCTCTTCAAGCGGGGCCGCATCGCCGAATCGCTGGCCGAGCACCACCAACTGATGCAGGCCTTGCACGCACGCGACAGCAAGGCCGCGCGCCGGCTGATGAAGACCCACTTCGAGAACGGCCTGGCAGCGGCCTCCTCCGGCTGACTGGCGCTTCAGCTTCCGGTCAGTCGGCGGGCGTAACGTGGCCACCCCGTCAGCTACCCGCCTACGCAGCGCCGCCCATGAAGATCCACGAATACCAGGCCAAGGAACTGCTGCGCGCGCATGGCGTGCCGGTGCCGCGGGGCTACCCCGCCTTCAGCGTGCGCGAAGCCGAGGAGGCCGCAGCGCGGCTGGGCGGCTCGGTGT
>JADZCL010000171.1 GCA_020851615.1 Rubrivivax sp. | reverse complement strand
TGCGGCGCGCCTGCAGCCATTCCTGCAGCTCGGTCTTGGCGTCCTTGCGCCAGCTCTGCGCCTGGCTGCTGCCGATCAACTCGCCCAGCAGCCGCTGTACGAGCTCCTGCGCCGCGTCGAAGCCGGCATCGAGGAAGACCGCGCCGATCACCGCCTCGACCGCGTCGGCGAGGATGGAGGGCCGCCCCGCACCCCCACCGCGCAGTTCGCCCTCGGACAGGCGCAGCTCCTCGGGCAATTCCAGCTGCAGCGCCAGGCGGTGCAGCGACTCCTCGCGCACGAGATGGGCGCGGATACGCGTCAAGTCGCCCTCGTCGGAGCCGGCGAAGTGCGCAAACAGCAGCGCCGAGACGGCCAGCGAGAGCACCGCGTCGCCGAGGAACTCGAGCCGCTCGTTGTGTTCGGCGCCCGCGCTGCGGTGCGTGAGCGCACGCGCAAGCAGTTCCGGGGCCTGGAAACGGTACCCGAGTCTTTGTTGCAGGGGGTCGAGGCGGGGATCCATGCGAGGCGCAGACGCTGGCTCAGCGCGAACGCCCCTCGTACTTGATGAGCAGGAAGACCGGTCCGTAGAGCGGGATCTCCTTGTCGTAGGCGAACTTGAGCACGACCTTGTCGTTCTCCTTCGTCACCTCGAGGTCCTTGCCACCGATCGAGCTGATCGAATACTCGATGTCCTTCTGCCGGTCGAAGGCCGCGCGCGCCTCGGCCACCGAGGCGGGCGATGCAGCGGCGATCTTCTCGATCGAACGCTGGATGGTCAGGTACTCGTTGACGGTCGGGAAGACGCGCAGGCCGACGTACGACACGGCGCCGATGATGATCGCCCAGGACAGGAGGCCGAACAGGGTCAGGCCGCGCTGGCGGCGCGGGCTGCGCACGGCGGCTCGGGATGCGTGACGGGACCTCATCTTGTGCGTGTCTCCTCTTGCGCGTGGGCCGGCTGCACCGGGCAGTCAGTGGAAGGACCCGATGCGCCCCAGGTTGCCGAAGTTCATCCAGACGAAGAAGGCCTTGCCGACGATGTTCTCATCGGGGACGAAGCCCCAGAAGCGCGAGTCCTGCGAGTTGTCGCGGTTGTCGCCCATCATGAAGTAGTGTCCCGGCGGCACCTTGCAGTTCACCCCCTCGGCGGTGTAGCGGCAATTCTGCGCCATTGGGAAGTTCTTCGGGTCGGGCCCGTAGTAGGGCTGCCGCTTCGGGTCGACGAGGATGCGGTGCTCGAAGGCGCCCAGCTTCTCGCTGAAGAGCGGGCTGTAGCGCATGCCATCCTCGTCATAGAACTCGCCCAGCGCCTGGGTCGGCACCTTCTGCCCGTTGACCGACAGCGTCTGGTCGACGTAGCTGATCTCGTCGCCGGGGATGCCGACGACGCGCTTGATGTAGTCCTGCCGTGGATCCACCGGATAGCGAAAGACCATCACGTCCCCGCGCTGCACGGCATGGTTGTCGATGATCTTCTTGTTGATGACCGGCAGCCGCACCCCGTAGTGGAACTTGTTGACCAGGATGAGGTCGCCCACCAGCAGGGTCGGGATCATCGAGCCCGACGGGATCTTGAAGGGCTCGAAGAGGAAGGAGCGCAGCAGGAAGACGGCAAGGATCACCGGGAACAGGCCGGCCGTCCAGTCCAGCCACCAGGGCTGCATCAGCAAGCGTGCCTTGGCCTCGTGCACGTCGCCGTCGACCTTCTCGATGCCCAGGCGCGCGAGTTCGGCGCGGCGTGCGCCGTCCTGTTGTTCCAGTGCGGCCGCGGCGGCTGCACGCGCGGGCTTGAAGCGCAGCCTCTCGGCCAGCCAGTACAGCAGCGTGACGACGGTGAGGATGAACAGCAGCAGTGAGAAGTTGCCTGTCCAGTAGCCCAGGAACCAGCCCCCCAGGTAGACGATCAGCACGCCGTACAGCGCAGCAGTTAGTGAGCTCATGGGTGATGGACAGGGGCCCCGGTTAATCGTCGACCTGCAGGATCGCGAGGAAGGCCTCCTGCGGCACTTCGACGGTGCCGATCTGCTTCATGCGCTTCTTGCCGGCCTTCTGCTTCTCGAGCAGCTTGCGCTTGCGGCTGATGTCGCCGCCGTAGCATTTTGCCAGCACGTTCTTGCGCAGCGCCTTGATGTTCTCGCGCGCAATGATGTTGGCGCCGATGGCGGCCTGGATCGCCACGTCGTACATCTGGCGCGGGATCTGCTCGCGCATCTTGGCCGCCACCGCACGGCCGCGGTACTGGCTCTGCGCACGGTGCACGATCATCGCCAGCGGGTCGACGCGCTCGCCGTTGATGAGAATGTCGACCTTGACGACGTCGGCGGCACGGTATTCCTTGAACTCGTAGTCCATCGACGCATAGCCGCGCGAGACCGACTTCAGCTTGTCGAAGAAGTCCAGCACGATCTCGGCCAGCGGCAGCTCGTAGGTCAGGTGAACCTGCTTGCCGTGGTAGGCCATGTTCATCTGCACGCCGCGCTTCTGGTTGCACAGCGTCATGACCGGGCCGACGCAATCCTGCGGCATGTAGAGCTGCACGGTGACGATGGGCTCGCGGATCTCGTGGATGCGGCCCATGTCAGGCATGCGGCTGGGGTTCTCGACCTGCTGGATGCTGCCGTCGCCGAGTTCGACCTCATAGACCACGCTCGGCGCGGTCGTGACGAGGTCCTGGTCGTACTGGCGCTCCAGGCGCTCCTGCACGATCTCCATGTGCAGCAGGCCCAGGAAGCCGCAGCGGAAGCCAAAGCCCAGGGCCTGCGAAACCTCGGGTTCATAGCGCAGGGAACTGTCGTTGAGCTTGAGCTTCTCGAGCGCGTCGCGCAGCGAGTCGTACTCGCTCGCCTCGGTGGGGTAGAGCCCGGCGAAGACCTGCGGCTGGATCTCGCGGAAGCCCGGCAACGGATGGCTGGCCGGGCCGGCGTTGTTTGGCAGCTTCTTCTCGAGCGTCAGCGTGTCGCCGACCTTGGCCGCCGCAAGCTCCTTGATGCCGGCGATGACGAAGCCGACCTCGCCCGCAGCCAGCGCCTCGCGCGGCTCGCTCTTGGGTGTGAAGACGCCCATCTGCTCGATCGGGTAGACGGCGTCGGTGGCCATCAGTCGCATGCGCTCGCCCTTGCAGAGCCGGCCATCGACCACGCGCACCAGCATCACGACGCCGACGTAGTTGTCGAACCAGGCGTCGATGATCATCGCGCGAGGCGGGCCGTCGGGCTGGCCGCGCGGGGCCGGCATGCGCGCCACCACCGCCTCGAGGATGTCGTCTATCCCCATGCCGGTCTTGGCCGAACACGGGACGGCATCGCTGGCATCGATGCCGATCACCTCTTCGATCTCGCGTCGGGCCTCGTCGGGGTCAGCCTGCGGCAGATCCATCTTGTTGAGCACAGGCACCACTTCCACGCCGAGTTCGAGCGCGGTGTAGCAGTTGGCAACCGTCTGCGCCTCCACGCCCTGACTCGCGTCGACAACCAGCAGCGCGCCTTCGCAGGCCGAGAGCGAGCGGCTCACCTCGTAGGAGAAGTCGACGTGCCCGGGCGTATCGATCAAGTTGAGGTTGTAGACCCGACCGTCGCGCGCCGTGTACTGCAGTGCCGCGGTCTGGGCCTTGATGGTGATGCCGCGCTCACGCTCGATGTCCATCGAGTCGAGCACCTGCGCCTCCATCTCGCGCTCGGCCAGGCCACCGCAACGCTGGATGATGCGATCGGCCAGCGTGCTCTTGCCGTGATCGATGTGGGCAATGATCGAGAAATTGCGAATGTGGTTCATGAGGGTCGATCGCATCCTTCGCTTGCAGGCCATCGATGCGGCCACGCCATATCAGCGAACGACGCACAGTGCGCAGCGGCCAGAGGGCGCCATGCGCCGCGCTGCAGCCAAAAAAAAGGCACGTCCAAGAGGTGACGTGCCTTCCAACAAAAACGTATGGCAACTGCTTGTTGGGACTTCATTGTAGCCAGAACGATTCGGTCAAGACCCGCGCCAGTGCTTGATTTCCGGCCGTTGCACCCCGCCAACAAGGAAAGTCTTCCACACGTTGTCCACAGTCTGTTCGGCACCACAGCACGTCAAACGACGGCCGCACCGGCTCCGCCTCCAAGGCGACAAAAAGCACGCCATGGGCCTGGATTCTAGACGCACGAGTCGTAAATCCAGCCACAGCGGTCAAAATGGAAGCATGCGCACACTTCATGTAAGTATCGATCGCCAAGGATCACAGCTGGCGTGATCATTGCTTGAATCCACGATGCGAAAAGACCCGACGTGCTGCTCGGAGCACAGCCGCGTCGGGTCAAGGCCGTGGCGTCGGCCTCTGCGTCAGCGCGCTGGCCGGATCACGAGGTAGTTGACCCCCTCGCCACGGCGCACCAGCACGGTGACGCTGCGTGCCTTCTCCAGCTTGGCGGCCACGCTTGCGAACTGTCGCGCGTCGGTGATATCGGTGCTGTCCAGGGCGAGGATCACGTCGCCTTCGCGCAGACCCGCGCGCGCGGCCGCACCCTCGACGCTGTCCACCCGCACCCCGCCGCGCACGCGCAGCTCCTTCTTCTGCGCGTCACTCAGGTCCGACACGCCCACGCCCAGAGCACTCTTGGTCGGCGCTGGCGTACCGGATTCACCGGGCCCGCGGCGTGCCGATTGCTCGGGCTCGAACTCGCCTACCGTCAGCGTGAGATCGCGCGAACTGCCGCGGCGGAAAACCTGCAGCGTGGTCTTCGAACCCGGCTTGATATTGCCAATGATGCGCGGCAGATCGCTCGACTTCTCCACCGTCTTGCCATCGACCTTGACGATGATGTCACCGGCCTCGACTCCGGCCTTCTCCGCCGCCTGCCCGGACTCGACCGCCTGTACCAGCGCACCGGCGGGCTTGCCCAGGCCGATCGCTTCGGCGACTTCCTTTGTCACCGGCCCGATCTGCACGCCGATGCGCCCGCGCACGACACGCCCGCTGGCGCGCAATTGGTCGGCCACGCGCATGGCCTCGTCGATCGGGATTGCAAACGAGATGCCCATGAAGCCGCCCGAGCGGCTATAGATCTGCGAATTGATGCCGACCACCTCGCCGCGCAGGTTGATGAGCGGCCCCCCGGAGTTGCCGGGGTTGATCGCCACGTCGGTCTGGATGAAGGGCACGTACTCGCCCGTATCGCGCGCCTTGGCACTGACGATGCCCGCCGTCACGGTGTTCTCGAGCCCGAAGGGCGAGCCGATGGCCATCACCCATTCGCCCACCTTCAGCCGCTGGCTGTCGCCGATCTTCACCGCCGGCAGGCCACTCGCCTCGATCTTGACCAGCGCGACATCGGTGCGTCGGTCGGCGCCGATCACGCGCGCCTTGAACTCGCGCTTGTCGGTGAGCGTGACCATCAGCTCGTCAGCGCCATCGACGACATGCGCATTCGTCATGATGTAGCCGTCAGGGCCGAGAATGAAGCCCGAGCCGACGCCCCGCTGGCGCGGCTGTTGCTCATCGTCCTCATTGCGCGGTGCACGCCGCGGATCCGGGCGCCCGGGCAGTGGGATGCCGAAGCGGCGGAAGAACTCCTCCACGCCCGGGTCGAGCCCACCCAGTGGACTCTGTCCATGCGCGCGCTCGAGCGTGCGGATGTTGACCACCGCCGGCCCGACGCGCTCGACCAGTTCGGTGAAGTCGGGCAGCGCCGCCGCCTGCGCGCGCGCCTGCACCGGCCAGGCCGCGATCACGCTGGCCAGCAGCAGCGTCAGCAGTGCCCACAGGCGCAGGGGAATCAATGGGCGGGCGCGGTCCAACGAAGATCGCATGCAGTGTGCTCCAGCAAGAGTGAAAGGGAACGGAAGACCAGGCGCCCATATCGGCGCGCGGGCATGGACACCACAACGCACGCCGGGGTCTCAGGGCCGACGCTGCAGCGCATCGAACAAGCTCTGCAGGGTTGCCGCCGGGGCGTCACCCACGGCGGTGATCCAGAACTCGCCCTTGCGGCCGGACAGCGAGTGGGTCGCCCCGAACTGCGCGCGCAAGGGCTTGCGCATGCGTGCAGCATCCATTGGTTCGATGAAGAGCGAGACATGCGTCAATCCATCGCTGAACACCGCCTGCAGGCCCTCGGGCCGCAGGATCTGGCCCGCGGCAGCCGGCTCCACGGCCGCTGGCCGCTTGACGCAGGCCGTGAGCCGAAAGCCCGGCAGAGGTGGTGCCAGCATCCAGCCTTCGGCCTCGAGCCCGGTCGCCACCTGGGTCGGGCGCAACAAGCGCAGGCGATCGAGCTGGCGGATGGGTTGCAGGACCGTCTCGGGCTGCGCCCGCACGCCGATCTCGATGCTGGAGAAGCCGGCCGACTCGAGCACGCTGCGGTCGGCCGCCAGCACGTCGGTGCGCAGCATCAGACCCGTTTCGCGGTCCGTCCACACGCGTTGTGCGTAGCGCAGCGCATCGCGCGGCTGCAGCAGGAGCACGCGGGCCTCGCGGCCAGCCACCCGGTCGTCCCCTTCGACGCGCAATTCGTATTGCTCGAGCGCGCTCGGGTCGACCGATTGCGTTGACGAGGGCAGACCCGTCGGCAGGCTGCGCCGCTCGACGATGGCCAGACCGGTCTGCGGCCACACCGTGTGCACGAGTTCGTTGTGGCGAAAGACCTGGCGCGGCTTGCCATCCAGTGCTTCGATCCGCTCGTACACCTGATCGCCGACGCAGAAGTGCGCAACCCGTGAACTCGTCGACACGCCGCCACCGGCGGTGAAGGTCATGGTGCCGGTGTAGTTGCGCTCACTGGCCGCCGCGCGCATGCGTGCCAGCCAGCCCTGGGCATCGACCGGCAGGCTGGCCGCCGCGGTGGCCCCGCTGCCTTGTGGCGCTGCCGCAGCCAGGGGCAGCAGCCCACCCACCAGGCAGAGTGCGGCCACGGTGCGCGCGCAGCGCGGCAGCATGCGGCTCACCGGGCGACTGCGCGCATGTCGACGCTGCGCAGGGCGGCACCGGGCATGGCCACAGGCAGGGGCGCCAGCGCGCCACGGTGGGCTTCGATATAGGCGTCCAGGCGCGGGTCCCGCAACATCATCTGTCCCGGCACGCTCAGCACCGCGGGTGCCGGCGCCGGCGGCACAGCAGCCACGGGCAATCCGGCAACGCCCATGCTGCGGTTGCCGGTTCCAGACGCCGCAAGGACCTGTTCACCCCAGCCCGCGCCTTGCGGTTCCTGGCGCACGCCAACCACGGCCGTCCCGACGACCACCACGCCGGCCAGACCGGCGGCGATCGCCAGCGGCATCGACCAGCGTCGCACCGTCCGCGGAACCTCCGGGGGCGCCAGGCGCGCCGGCGCCAGTGGCACCGGCTCGGCCGCCAAGCGCGTGCGCAGCCGCGCGAGGGAGGCGGCCCCGGCCCCGGGTGCCGGACTCAACTCATCCGAGCGCAGCACATCCCCGATCAAGTGGTAGAGCTGCCAGTCGCGCTGCAGGTCCGGGTCGGAGTTCCAGCACCGGCACGCATCCTCGAGCCCGCCGACGGGACCCTCACCATCGACGAGACTCGACAGGCACTCGCCACGCAAAGGGGCAGCGGCTGGATCGGGCACTGGACTCGAGTTCATGGAATTGGCTTTCGCAGTGGAGGCCGGCATACGGTCTGCCCGCCGCCGTCACCAGCGCTCGCCCGCGCGCGTATCGAGCAGCGGCCGCAGCCGGCTGGCGATCGCCTCGCGGGCGCGGAAGATGCGGGACCGGACGGTGCCGATGGGGCAGTTCATGACTTCGGATATCTCTTCGTAGCTCAGGCCTTCGATCTCGCGCAGCGTGATCGCCTGCCGCAGATCATCGGACAAGGCCTCGATCGCCGCGTTGACCGCCGCCGCGATCTCTTTGCTCGCCAGCAGCGCTTCGGGCGTTTCGCCGTCGCTTAGTTCGTTCTCGACGCGGGAAGTTTCCTCGCCCTCCTCGCCGCCGCGCGCCAGGCTGGCTTCCGGCACCAGCGGGTCACGCTTCAGGTCGCCCAGGGCCTTCTTGGCGGTGTTTATGGCGATACGGTAGAGCCAGGTGTAGAAGGCGCTCTCGCCGCGAAACTGCGGCAGCGCCCGCCATGCACGCACGAAGGTTTCCTGCGCGATGTCCGGCACCAGGTCGACATCGCGCACCATGCGCGAGATGAGGCGCTCGATGCGCCGCTGGTACTTGACCACCAGCATCTCGAACGCGGCCGTCTCGCCACGCCGCGCACGCTCGACCAGCAGGGTGTCGGTGTCGTGGGCCTCAGCCATGCGGGGCCCGTCGATCCGTCGGGTCGGCGGCCAGCGGACCTGCATGCGCACGCAGCGCCGCCCGCGCCAGATGCGCCGGCGCACCACAGCGGGTGAACGACAGCGGCAGCCAACGGCCGCCCGCCTCACCGCGCCAGTGCAGCAACGCCAGGTCGCCGAGATCCAGCTTCGGCTCGATCCATCCCGGTGCCCCATCCAGGAGCCAGGTCCGGCCATCCCAGAACAGCCGCCCGGCAGGCAAACGGCCCAGGTGGCGCCAGGCGGCCACCCCCGCCAGCGCCGCCCCGGCGGCTGTGGCGGCGGCAATGACCATGCTGCCAGCGTCCGTCCAGGCACACAGCCACCCCAGCAGCGTTGCGCCTGCAGCAGCTGCGAGCACAGCCATCGCGGCCTGCCAGCGGAAGTCGGGGCCGCAGGCCATCAGCACCGGCGGCGCGGCGCGCATGCGGGTCAGGCGCGCGCGAACAGCAGCGTGCCGTTGGTGCCGCCGAAGCCGAAGTTGTTCTTCATCGCGACATCGATCTTCATGCTGCGCGCCTCGTTGGCGCAGTAGTCGAGATCGCACTCCGGGTCGGGATCGGTGAGGTTGATCGTCGGCGGCGCCACCTGGTGATGCAACGAAAGCACCGTGAACACCGACTCGATCCCGCCTGCCCCACCCAGCAGGTGACCAGTCATCGACTTGGTCGAACTGATCACCAGGCCGTCCCGCGCAGCGGCACCGAAGGCTGCCTTGACCGCGTTGGTCTCGTTGAGGTCGCCCAGCGGCGTCGATGTGCCGTGTGCGTTCAGGTACTGCACCGCGTCGGCGTTGAGCCCCGCATCGCGCAACGCGGCCTGCATCGAGCGGCGCGGCCCGTCCACATTGGGTGCCGTGATGTGGTGGGCGTCGCCGCTCATCCCGAAGCCGACCAATTCGGCGTAGACCCGGGCACCGCGGGCCAGCGCCCTCTCCCGTTCCTCGAGCACGAGCACGCCCGCGCCCTCGCCGATCACGAACCCATCGCGGCCGCGGTCCCAGGGGCGCGAGGCGCCGGCCGGGTCGTCGTTGCGGGTGGACAGCGCGCGCGCAGCAGCAAAGCCGCCGACGCCCAGCGCCGAGATCGTCGAATCCGCACCGCCGGCAAGCATCACATCGGCGTCGCCGTACTGGATCAGGCGCGCGGCCAGGCCCACACCGTGCAGCCCGGTCGTGCAAGCCGTTACCACCGCCAGGTTCGGCCCCGTGTAGCCCAGGCGAATCGAGACGTGGCCCGAGATCATGTTGATGATCGAGCCCGGGATCAGGAAGGGCGAAATGCGCCGCGCACCTCGCTCGTGGAATTCCTTGTAGTTGGCCTCGATCATCGGCAGCCCGCCGATGCCCGAGCCGATCATGCAGCCGTAGCGCTGCGCCTCCTCCTCGGCCAGCGCCTGCCCATGCGGCAGTCCGGCATCGGCCACCGCCTGCAGCGCGGCGGCAACGCCATAGTGCACGAAGGTATCGACATGACGCGCCTCCTTGACGGGGAAGACGCTTTCGGCATCGAAGCCGCGGACCTCGCCGGCGATGCGCGAGTTCATCGTCGAGACGTCGTACTTCGTGACCGGGCCCACTCCGGTACGGCCGGCGACGATGTTCGCCCAGGCCTCGGCCACCGTGTTGCCCACGGGGCTGATGATGCCCAGGCCAGTGACGACGATACGCCGCTTGCCCATCACCCGCGCTCAGGCCTTCTGGTGCGCCACCGCGTAGTCGATCGCCAGCTGCACGGTCGTGATCTTCTCGGCCTCCTCGTCCGGGATCTCGATCCCGAACTCGTCTTCAAGTGCCATCACCAGTTCGACGGTATCGAGCGAGTCGGCGCCCAGATCGGCAACGAAGGCCTTCTCGTTGGTAACGTCGGCCTCGGGCACGCCGAGCTGCTCGGCGATGATCTTCTTGACGCGTGCTTCGATGTCGCTCATGACTCCTCCAGGAGTGGGGTTCGCAAAAACAGCGGGCGATTCTACCGAGGCGCCCTGCCCCGGCAGCAGCAGGCCCGCTCAGCTCATGTACATGCCGCCGTTGACGTGCAACTCGGCACCCGTGATGTAGCCCGCCTCGGGCGACGCGAGAAAGGCCGCCGCGTGCGCGACGTCCGCCGGGGTGCCCAGGCGCGCCAGTGGAATCGCCCCCAGCAGTGCCGTCTTCTGCGCGTCGGTCAGCGCATCGGTCATGTCGGTGGCGATGAAGCCCGGCGCGACGCAGTTGACGGTGATGCTGCGGCTGCCCAGCTCGCGTGCCAGCGCGCGCGTCAGGCCGGCCACGCCGGCCTTGGCGGCCGCGTAGTTGGCCTGTCCGCCGTTGCCGCTGGCACCCACGACCGAGGTGATGTTGACGATTCGCCCGTAGCGCTGCTTCATCATCGTGCGCATCGCCGTGCGGCAAGCGCGGAAGACGGCCTTCAGGTTCGTGTCCAGCACCGCGTCCCAGTCCTCGTCACGCATGCGCATGGCCAGTCCATCCCGCGTGATGCCGGCGTTGTTGACCAGCACGTGCAGCGCGCCGCGCTGCCTGACGAGGGCGTCGATCGCGGCCTCCAGCGCCGGCCCGTCGTTGACGTTCAGGCAGATGCCCGCACAGCCCGGATGCCCTGCCAGCGCCTGCGAGATCGCCACCGCGCCGGCCTCGGTCGTCGCCGTGCCGGTGACCTGCATGCCCTGTTCGGCCAGGCGCGCGGCGATCGCGCGGCCGATGCCGCGTGAGGCGCCGGTGACCAGGGCCACCTGCCCGACCGCTGTCGGGGCCGTTGCGGGATTCGTCATGCCAGCAGCTCCTTGGCCTGGACCAGCGAGGCCGGGTCGAGCACGGTCGTCGTGCGCAGTTCGGGCTCGATGCGCTTGACCATGCCCGAGAGCACCTTGCCCGGGCCGCACTCGATGATCGCATCCACGCCGCGAGCACGCATGGCCTGCACGATCTCGACCCAGCGCACCGGGCCGAAGGCCTGGCGGTAGAGCGCGTCGCGAATCGCCGCGCCCTCGCGCGGGGCCTGCACGTCGATGTTGTTGATCACGTCGATCGCCGGCGGCGCGAAGTCCGTACGCGCCAGCACCGGCTGCAGGTCTTCGGCGGCTGGTTTCATCAGGGCGCAGTGGAACGGCGCCGAGACCGCCAGCGGCAGCGCCCGTTTGGCCCCGGCCGCCTTCAGTGCCTCGCAGGCCGCATCGACTGCCGCCTTGGCGCCCGAGATCACCGTCTGCTTCGGGTCGTTGAAGTTGGCGGCCGAGACGACCTCGCCCCGCTGCGCCTGCACCTGGGCACACACGCGGGAGACCTCGGCGGCATCCAGACCGAGGATCGCCGCCATCGCGCCCTGCCCGACCGGCACCGCGCGCTGCATCGCCTGCGCGCGCAGGCGCACCAGCGGCAAGGCGTCACTCAGGCGCAGCGCGCCGGCAGCCACCAGCGCCGTGTATTCGCCCAGCGAGTGTCCGGCCACGACCGCCGGCGTGCGCCCGC